>JANXMD010000575.1 GCA_025354845.1 Verrucomicrobiota bacterium
GTCAGGGACGCCCAGAATTGCCGCGGAACGCCGACGACGAGGCTTTGCGGCACTGGAAGAACTCCAAAACCATAGGTCGGAAAAACCTTGCCGGCAGCCTGCGCCGTGTAGATCGACTGCATCTCCGACAAACTCAGGGCACGCCCATAGACCGCCAATTCGTCGATGGAGCCAAGGAAGCCGTACGCGACGCCAAAGTAGGGGGTTCCAAGCCCTCCGATGGCGTACGGACCAGCCAAACTGAAGTTGACGGCGCAGGGCACTTTGTCGGTGAGCACTCCGTCGGCATAGAATTCCAACAGGGTTCCCCTGCGCACGACACCCACGTGGTGCCATTCGCGGTCGATCAAGCGGGTCGTTGAGTAAAAGGAAACCACTCCAACATGGCTTAGATACAGACGCCCCTCATGGGTGAGTCCGAAGGTGAACCCCAGTTCGGACCCGCCGAATAACTGGCCCGCCTCGAAGTCGTGTCCCGCAAGGGTGGCGCTGCCGCGACGAATCCAGCATTCCACGGAGAACTCCTGCGAAGGCATCGAAAAAGCGGCCGGCAAGACCATTGCGGAACGGCCCCCTTGAAAGACAAACCCATTCCCGGCAAATCCGGGCCCCACCACGCCATTCGAACGGAAGGCACCTACTTTCAAGTCCACCGCATTGGTTTCCGACTCAGCGCGCCACCATCCGACCGCCCCCGACGGCAGAGGGACCGGTCTTGGAATCGCCAGGGTGGTGAGGCGCAGGTTATCCACATAGACCCTCCCCGCTGAAGACGTCGTGTTCCCAACCGCAACAGCCAGTTGCCGGCCCGCGAACGGGGTGTCGGATGGAATCGTGAAGCTTCGAGTCACGTGCGTGAAGCTGCCACCGACAGGACTGACGGTTGCCGAGGCGATGGCCACTCCATCCACGACCAGTGCGAGGGTGGAGGACTGCCCCACGAGTCCCACTGATCCTGCGATATCGGCTTCAAGCTGATACACCATTCCCGCAGCGATCGAGTTGGTAAGCACCTGCGAGATCGTTCCGAGAGAGTCGATATACGCGACGTTTCTACCTTCCGTAGCGGAAAGTCCTCCGCTCAGCGCGGCGATTCCACAAAGACCCGCAGTCGTCCACCCTGAGACCGGTTCGGCCAGAGGGACCGCAAACACGTTGAACGGCGCGGTTGAGGGTTGGGTAAAGGCGCCAACAATTAGTTTCCCGTCGGCAGTGAAATGAACCGAATCTTGAGCCGGATTGGCGAGCGCTATGGTCTCAAAGCTCGGATTCGTAACTGGGATCGAATCCGCTGACAAACGAGTTACCGCCAGAAGCGATAACAACCGGGCAATGAAAGATTGGGCGCGAATCCAGGGGACGGTCCTCATGCAATTTTTCCTTTCCACGGTGACGACGACGGGTCTTCGAAACGACCCATGCCTCTCCTCTCAACTGACGAAGCTTCAGCTACCGTTCCGGTTCTGTCGAGCCGAGGAAGCCTGACCACGCCGCTGCGTTTTCAGTTGGAGAAGGGACGCGATCAACATCCCACATGCGAGCAACCGCGCACTCCGCGATGGCATTGCCGACGGCCCTCAACGCGACGTTATGACCAATCGATAAAAGAGCACGGGCTCGGTTTCGGAGAGCGGATCCGAAAACTCGGTATCCCCCTCTCCTGAGGAAACATGGGCATCGCCGACAAAGCTCCAGTCCTGCCCCAGCGGTGTGACTGAGCGTTGCAACTCGTAGTTGCGTCCGGCGATCATGTGAACGCGCAGGACAAACTGGCCGGAATCGTCCTTCGAAACCGCAACGGTCGCAGGCTCGCCCCGAAGGGTCATCACGACCGTATCCCGACCCAAGAGTGCACCGACGGGGTGAGAAAGTCGGACTGACAGCTTGGAATCCGCGGAAGCAGATGGGTTTCCCGGCAGGGTAACCAGCAACGGTTGTTCGGTCACGCCGGGCGCGAACACGAGTGTACCCGAGGCTGGAACGAAATCGCGACCACTCAACGCTGTATCCGCTACCAGGACATAGTCCACACTCACCGGTTGGAACGTAGGGGCTGTTAACCGAACGGTGATCGGGACCGAAGCCGAGTTCAGCAACGGTACCGGAACGACCAAATCGGCGGGCGCATCCACCGACGGTGGCGCCTCGGCTCGAAGGTCGACCGATGCAATGTTATTCGCGGAGGCCGGATCGGGTTCCGCGTTCGTAGCCGACAAGGCGAACGTCCCGGATCCGATCCCGGCGGTCAGCACGTCAAACTCCAGAGTTGCCTGCCCTCCGGGAGCAAGCCCGCCCGCAGTCCAATGCAAGGCATCCGGTGCCGATTCCAACCCACCTTGCGACGCGAACGCCCCTGTGACGGTCCATCCGACGGGAATCGGCATCACCGCGGCAACGCCTGTGACGGACGCAGGACCCGAGTTATCCAGGACAAACCGGAGATGCACAGGAGTGCTTGGCAACATCACAGATGCCGAGGCCGAGCCAGACACCGCGAGATCCGCTATCAGGATGTGCCCAACGGTCGCCCCGACCACAGTTCGACCCAGCACCGCCCCGGAGGCTGCGGTCACCTGAATCTGGAATTCCAATGGGCGCGACGTCAGGTTGCCGGAAAGAATGTCTACCGGAACTACGGCGTGGCTCTGCCCTGCGGGAATGGTGACCGATCCCGTAGTCAGCCGGTAATCGATTCCTGAGCGTGCGGACCCGTCTATCGCCAACACGGTGACCTCAACCGGAACCGCTGACGCCCGTGAGAGCGTCAAATCGACGGGTACGGTCAGCACTCCGGTCTGCGGTGCAATAATTGATAGATCCGCCCCAGCGTCCAGGCGGGGCAGGAAGCGGATCGAGTAGTCCGATTCCAATGCGTTGTTGGTGAACACCCGCTCCGAAGATGTCGTTCCGACCGTCGCCAACAAGGTCCCGGAGCCTTCCGCCGCAGGGCGGGCCGTCCAAACCAGTTCCGAATTCGCGCCAGGATCCAGGGACCCGACCTCCCACACGATGGCACTCCCGACGACCTGGGCCGTTCCCTGAGTCAGGACGACGCTGGAAATCGTCCATTCGGCAGGAACGGAGTTCGTCACCCGAACTGTCAACGCGGTGCCCGTTCCACGATTCTCAACCCGGAGCTTGCCGGTCACATTGCCGCCAGACGGGATTGCCGCGGAAACCGTGTCGGCAACCAGCGCCAAATCTGGAAAGAGCGGGCTCTGGACGGGGAGAAAGAAGCTCACGTCCGAGGACTGAGCCCCCCGCACGTCGACGACATAGAGCAGGAAGCTGCTGAGATCCGCAGTGGTTCCGGCCACCAGCGGCACGGGGATGGCAGCCGCCAACGACCCGGCAGGAATCAGTGTAGTGCCACTAATCGAATCGATCGTATGGACCCCGGCCGAATAGATGGGAACCGCCAAGAAATCGATTCCCACGACTGTCTTCGCCGCGTGATCCAAGCTCAAGTTGAACGCAACCAAGTTGGTTCCCGTGGCAGGAATCTGCGCGGAGGAAGGCACCACGATCGAGAGTCGAGGTAGAGGCTCGACGACGGGTTGTAGGGTCACGCTCACTTGGACGCTCCGGGTCGTTGTGCCTCCGGGAGCACCGGTCAGCGTGGCGATTAGCGTCTGGTTGCCCGCGGCCGACGGACGTACTGAAACCGTCAGCGTTGCCGACGATGCGGGTGCCAGCGCTCCCGGTTCCCAATGAATGCCCGAAGCGGTGACCGAAGCGACCCCCTGATCAGCCGTTAGGGAAACCGCTGTCCAGCCCGCAGGGATCGGCTGTTCGAGCACAAGGCTCGAGGTACTCGTGGAGGTGTTGTTCTGGATCGAAAACTGATAGTCCACCGTCTGCCCCAGCTGAATCGATAGCGGCGTGAGGACGTTCGCGGACCAGTCAACAGAACCAGAGGTCTTCCCATTGCTAAAGGCCCGGTAAATCGACGCGATTTCCCCAGGATCGAGGGCGCGATTGTACACGGACAATTCATCAATCAGCCCCCAGAACGGTTCAACTCCAGTCCCCACTACCACTTGGCTCAAAGTTCCGATCGAAAACGGGGAATCGAAGGTCAAACTCGTCGAATACGCCCCCGATCCAGCGTCGATCCCGTCGATGAAGAAGTGAACCGAATTTCCGCCCCGGGTTATCGCCACATGGTGCCATTGGGTGTCGGTGACGGCGCCCGTGCTGTCAATTCGGGACGTGGCCACCTGTGAGAAGGTCATCCGCCCATCGGCAAGAAAGGCGAACGCATAGTTATTGATTCCGCCGCCCAGAATGGCTGCGAACCCGGGCTGGGTTTGACTGAGGCTCTGGGCGCTGGCTCGTTTAATCCACCCTTCGATGGTCAGGTTTTGCAACCTGAGGGGCGTCGCCGCGCCCAATTGGACCGACGAATCAGCCCCATCAAGCACAAATGCAGTCCCAACAAATCCGGGGACATAACCCGCATGGCCGGAGAGGACTCCATTCACAGAATTGATAGAATCGGAGGCGTTGTTCTCCGCGCTCCACCAGGCAACAATTCCGCTGGGCACTCTGAGCGCCGGTCCAATCACTCGACTGCTTCGATCGCTCGTCACCGCCACGACGCGGGCACCATTCTCAACGAAGGAAGCGGCCACTGAATTGGTCATCATCGGAGGACCAAGCTCGGTGGCCACTACGCGGACATCCAGCACCACACTTTGCCCCGGTGCGAGGCTTGGAACTGTAACGCTTACCGTCCCTACCGATGCGGAGACCTCTCCCTGGGTGGCGGTCGACCCCAGCACTTGAACCCCCGCCGAAAAGCTGCTCGTCAGGCGTAGATTCGAGAGCGTGAACGCGCCTGTGTTCGTGATTCCCGACTGGAACACTTCAGCGGAGTTCGCAGTCACCAGCGCTGGCGCAGGACCTGCACCCAGGCGACCCCCGGACAACGCTTTTCCTAGAATCGACGCACGATGGATGTTGGCGATTTCAGCACTCGACAGAGCTCGATTGTAAACTGCCAGTTCATCGATCGCCCCTTGAAACCCATACGAAACGCCGGAAAAAGGGCTTCCAAGGCCACCTATCGCGTAAGGCCCGGACAGGGAAAAATTCGCGGCGCACGACACGACGTCCGTGAGCGATCCGTCCAAATAGAACAGCAACGCGTCGGCCGTACGCGATACCGCGACATGGTGCCATGCCGTATCCACCAGCGCCGTTGTGGAATAGAAGGAGGTAATCCCGATCAGGCTGACATACAGGCGGCCCGCATGGGTGACCCCGAAGGTGAACCCGCCTGTACTTCCCCCGAAGAATTGTCCCGCCTCAAAATCGGAACTAGCCAACGCGGTGCTCGCTCGGCGAATCCAACCCTCAACGCTGAATTGTTTCGAGGTAACCGGGAACGACACGGGAAGCGCGAGAGCCGATGCCCCACCCCTAAATACAAATCCAGCCCCCGAGAAACCGCTGCCAACAGCCCCGGTATCTCGAAAGGTTCCGGTGGAACCATCGACCTCATTGATAGCCGAACCTCCGCGCCACCAACCCAGTGCATCCGCAGGCAGAGCCGCCGCAGCTGCCTCGGTATCGGCCGTCACGCGGACCCGGTCGGCGTAGATTCGGCCCAGAAACCCGCTTTGATTGCCCATCGCCAGGTCCAGTGGTACCCCAACCCACGGCGAACCGGGGGGCAGAATAAACGCGTGAACCAGGCGAGAAAACGCCCCTGGCGACGGCGCTGCCGACAGCGAGGAAACCACACCGCCATTGGCGACAAGCCCAATGGAAAAGGACTGATTGGCTACCCCGCTGGATCCCGCCACGTCGGCTTCAACGCGGTAGAGCACGCCAGCATCCAGGGTTTGGGGTAGATGCTGACTCAGGGTTCCCAGCGGCTCCAAATAGGCCATCTGACTGCCGTCGGTCGCGGTCAGAGGTCCGTTGTTTGCGGCCGTACCGGCCAGATTCGACACCGTCCAGGAAGGAACGGGTTCCGAAACCGAATACGCATAGAAGTTGAAGGGTGCGCCGGTCGGTTGGGTGTAATGGCCGTAAAGCAGTTTCCTGTCGCCGCCAAAATAAAGGGGGTCGCTTCCGGTCAACTCCTCGAAGCCCGGGTTGGTCAGGGTGAACGCTACAGGGGAAGCACCGGCAGTGAGCACGCCGCAGAGCAGCGCCCAGAAATGTCCCCAGATGCGAAACCGGCTTGAATTCATGGATAGATCCTTGGGAGGCAGTGAAACAACCGAGCACACCCCGCCCTTTGAGTGTACTCCGAGACGCCGGGACTCTGTCCAGCTCCAGTTCGATCCACGAACTCCATCCTCAGCGAGCCGCGAGGTTTTCGCTGGAGTCAAACGTCCCTGCGTCTAGCGTTGGCCAGCAGCACTTCGAATTCGTCATGAAAGTCGTTATCCTTTGCGGGGGACTGGGAACTCGCCTCCGCGAGGAGACTGAGTATCGGCCCAAGCCGATGGTCCCTATCGGAGGCCGTCCCATCCTGTGGCACATCATGAAGCTCTACGCCTCACAGGGGCACAAGGACTTCATCCTTTGCCTGGGCTACAAGGGGGAAGTCATCCGCGACTACTTCCGCAACTACCTTTGGAATACCAGCGACGTTACCCTGAAGTTGGGGCGCAATCCGCAGATCCGGTACCATTCCAATCACGATGAGGAAGATTGGACGGTCACGCTTCTGGAGACCGGTGCGGAGACCCAAACCGGCGGACGCCTGCGCCGTGCACTCCCGTTCATCGAGGACTCCGATTTCCTGTTCACCTACGGCGACGGCGTGACCGACAGCGACATCAACGGCTCCATCGCCTTCCACCGTTCCCACGGCGCGGTCGCCACCATCACCGCAGTCCGCCCCTCAGGCCGCTTCGGCGAGCTGGCCATGGACGGACAAACCATTACCGCCTTCCGCGAAAAGCCCGAGCGCGAGGCCGGCTATATTAGCGGAGGGTTCATGGTGTTGAACCCTCGGATCGAATCGTATCTCGATCCCTCGGACGCCTGTGTCTTCGAAAAGGGACCGATGGAACGACTGGCCGCCGACGGCCAGCTCAAAGCGTGGTGCCATGACGGTTTCTGGCAGTGCATGGACACCTACCGCGAACAACAATTGCTCGAGCGTGAGTGGCTTTCGGGCCGCGCCCCTTGGAGGAAGTGGTGAAAGCGGAGGTCCCGTTTGGCGGTGTGTACGCAGGGGCGCGAGTGTTCGTCACCGGCCACAGCGGATTCAAAGGTGCGTGGCTTACTGAATGGCTTTTGCAACTCGGTGCGGAGGTTGGCGGCTATTCGCTCGATGCGCCCTCGAAACCCGCACTCTCCGAGATTCTCGACTGGTCGGGGCGCATTCGTCATTGGACCGATGACATTTGCAACCGCAGCGCGCTTCGAAGGGCCGTCGCCGACTTTCGCCCTCAGTTCGTCTTCCATTTGGCCGCCCAGCCATTGGTGAGGGCGTCCTACGCCGATCCCGTCGGCACTTTCAGAACCAACGTCCTTGGCACGCTCGAACTGCTCGATGCGATTCGCGAGCTCACCCAACCCTGTACCGTTGTCGGGATCACCACGGACAAGTGCTACGAAAACCGCGAGTGGCTCCACGGCTACCGCGAGTCGGATCCCTTGGGCGGACACGATCCTTACAGCGCAAGCAAGGCGGCGGCGGAAATCGCCATCGCCTCATTCCGCAGTTCGTTTCTTTCCACGGGCCTGCATCGACTCGCGAGCGCCCGGGCAGGAAACGTGATCGGCGGCGGCGACTGGGCAACGGATCGAATCGTCCCCGACGCCATGCGCGCCCTCTCGGAAGGGCGTGAGATCGAAGTGCGAAATCCCGGCGCCATTCGCCCGTGGCAGCACGTCCTGGAGCCCCTGAGCGGCTATCTTTGGCTCGCCGCATTGTTGCACGGGGCACCTCAAGATCGAGTGGCTACGGTGGCGAGCGCATTCAATTTTGGCCCGTCGGTCGATTCACAAAGACCGGTTCGAGATTTGGTGGAGGAAATCGGGAAGCACTGGCCCGGAGGCTGGCGGGACGCCTCGGATGCCAAGGCACCGCATGAGGCGGGCCGGCTGCAACTCGCCATCGACAAGGCCCACGGATTGCTCGGGTGGAAACCGGTTTGGAGTTTTTCCGAAACGGTTGCAGCCACCGTCGCGTGGTATCGGACCGCCCACGAAACGCCGTCCCACGAAACGTTGCGGTCGTTTACCCGCACGCAGATCGAAACCTATGTCACTGATGCCCGTTCCGCCGAACTGGCCTGGGCACGGGGTATTGCGCCATGACCTCCTTTTGCTGCCGATCCTGCGGGGGAACTCGCGGGCGGATGATTCTTGATTTGGGACTGCAGCCGCTGGCCAACCGGCTGCTCACCGCTGCCGAGCTCCAAACTCCGGAGCCCCGATTCCCGCTGCGCCTCGCGGTCTGCGAGGCGTGCTGGATGCTCCAGATCACGGACCTCGTCCCGCCCGCCGATCTGTTCAGCGATTACCTCTACTTTTCCTCGTTCAGCGACGCCCTCCTCCGGCACTCGGCGGACGCCGTGGCCTGCCACATCCGCGATTTCGACCTCGGCCCCCAGCACCAGGTGATCGAGGTCGCCAGCAACGACGGCTACCTGCTCAAGAACTTCGTCGCCGCCGGGATCCCCTGCCTGGGCATCGAACCCGCCGCCAACATCGCGAAGGTCGCCACCGAGCGCGGCATCCCCACGCTGTGTCGCTTCTTTGGGCGTGAGCTGGCGGCGGAACTTGCCGCCTCGGGACAGCAGGCCGATCTCATCCTGGCCAACAACGTCTTCGCACACGTGCCGGACACCAACGGGTTTGTCGCCGGACTTTCCACCCTGCTCCGCCCCGGTGGACGCGCAGTCATCGAATTCCCCTACGGCTGCGATCTCGTCGAACACGTAGAATTCGACACGATTTACCACGAGCACGTGTTCTACTTCACCCTCACCGCGCTGCGTCCGCTGATGGCACGTCACGGCCTGGAGGTGTTCGACGTGAAACGCCTGTCGATCCACGGCGGCTCGTTGCGCCTCTTCGTGGCACGCGCCGGCACGCACTCGGTGCAACCGACGGTTTCCCTCCTGCTGGCCGAGGAACAGTCCAAGGGCGTGAATTCCACAACCTATTACGAGAACTTCGCCCGGCGTGTGCTGGGAATCCGGGCGGACCTACTGGCCCTGCTGGACCGGCTGCAGGCGGAAGGGCGCACGGTGGCGGCGTACGGTGCATCGGCCAAGGGCAGCACGCTGCTTAATTTCTACGGACTCGACTCCACACGGATCGCCTTCGTGGTGGACCGCAGCACCGCCAAGCAGGGTCGCTACACCCCGGGTACGCACCTCCCAATCGTGGCCCCTGACGAACTGGTGAAGCGCCGCCCAGACTACGCGGTGTTGCTGACCTGGAACTTCGCCGACGAGATCCTCGCGCAGCAGCAGGCGTATCGCGACGCCGGTGGAAAGTTCATCGTCCCGGTGCCCGCAGTGCGCGTGGTCTGAATCGATTCCCGCCATGGAGTTCCACCCCACTTCGCACGACGGCGTCTGGCGCCTGGAGCCGGAACGTCGAGTGGATGAACGCGGGTTTTTCGCCCGAACGTGGTGCGAAGCGGAGTTTACCGCCCACGGACTTCACACGCGCTGGCCGCAGGGGAATGTGACCCGAACCCGGGATCGCGGCATGATCCGCGGCCTGCACTGGCAGGCGGCGCCGCGGCCGGAGATCAAGCTGGTGCGCTGCTCGCAGGGATGCATCTGGGATGTGGTGGTGGACGTTCGTCCCGATTCTCCCCGATTTGGCACCTGGGAGGCATTCGAGTTGTCCGCAGAAAACGGCCGCCAGCTCTACATTCCCGCCGGCTTTGCCCACGGCTTCCAGTGCCTCGAGGACGACTCCGAGGTGACCTATCTGATGGGCGACTCGTACGTGCCCGAGCTCGCCCGCGGCGTGCACTGGAACGATCCGAAGGTCGGAATCCGGTGGCCGGTTGCGGACCCGGTGCTCTCCGAGCGCGACCGGAATCTCCCCGG
>JANXMD010000607.1 GCA_025354845.1 Verrucomicrobiota bacterium
GATCGCCACCCGCTTGCGCATGCCGCCGGAGAGTTCGCTGGGAAGTTTGGAGGCCACTTCCGGACCGAGACGGACCAAGGCGAGGCGGTCGGCAACTACGCGCTGAATTTCTTCAGGCGACTTGAGCCGGTGTTCCGAAAGCATCAAGCCGACGTTCTCCGCCACGGTCAGCGAATTCAGGAGTCCTCCGCTTTGGAAGACCATCGCCAGGCGAATTCGATCCCCGACGCCCTCGTTGGTGGCCAGCTCGCCGCCAATGCGGATCTCGCCAGCATCCGGGGTTTCCAGACCGATGAGATGCCGGAGGAACACCGACTTGCCCGATCCGCTCGGTCCCATCAGCACGAAGATCTCGCCATCGCGGATGTCGAACTCCAGCCCCTTGAGCACCTCCTGGCGCCCGAAGGACTTTCGCAGACCGCGGATGGAAACCGGGACTCCGTTGGATTGGGGCGGGTTCATCAAAAAAGCATCGGCGACATCGGCAAGGCACTCACTGGTTTAGAAGCGCCAACCCTTGTCGAGCGGGAGCAACAGGCGGGTGAGGACGTAGTCGAGGATGAGGATCATGACGATCGAATTGACCACCGCCTTCGTGACGCTGCGTCCGACGCCACGCGGCCCGCCGAGGGTGGTGAGCCCCTGATGACAGGAGACCACGCCAATGACCACGGCAAACACCAGCGACTTGATGATGCCGTTGGCAAGATCGCCAATTTCAACGACCTGGCGGAGGCTGGCAAAAAACGAATTCCACGACACCGCGATGCGGTTGTTCATGCTGGCCACCAGGGCGCCGCCGAGCCAGCCGGTGAGGTTGGAGAAAACCACCAGGCAGGGGAGTGCGATGCTGATGGCCAGGACCCGGGGAACGACGAGGTAGCGGATCGGATTGATGTTGAGCGTCCGCAGGGCATCGATCTCCTGATACACCCGCATCGAACCCAGCTCGGCCGCCATGGCCGAGCCGATGCGGCCCGCGATGAGCACGGCCATCATCACCGGCGCCAGCTCCTTGCACAGACCCAGCGCCACCAGGCCGCCAAGCGAAGAGCCAAGTCCGCGCTCGGACAGTACGGGACCGGCCTGCAGGGCCAGCACGCCGCCGATGAACAGCGACAACGTACAGGCCATGAAAAGGCTTGCGTTTCCGATGTCGAACAACTGCTCGCCGATCTTGCGACGATCATGCCACACCCGGGGCACCGCGCGCAGCGTGGCACCAAACAGCATCAGCATTTCGCCCAGATTTTGAAACATGTCAGGAGACGCGCAGTGCGCGGACAGAGCATTCGGCAACGAGAGTGGCGGAGCGGGCGGTCCTGTCAAAGCGGGACCGGCACTCGGGGTCGCCACACCAGAAGGAAGGAGCGGACGGAAAGGATTGGATCACGGCTTTTTCTCCGGGGCCGCGGGGGTTGCCGCCGGTGTTTTGGATTTCGGAAACGACCGCCAGAGGAAGCGCCAATGCACCCCATCCGCATCGCGCCGGGTGCGCACCGCCCCGAACAGGAACGAATTTCGCGCTTCACCCGGCTGCGCGTCGCGCCGCCAAAGGTTCCAGAGCAGCGAACGGCTTTCGCGGC
>JANXMD010000392.1 GCA_025354845.1 Verrucomicrobiota bacterium
CGAGAGGATGGGCGTCAGCGTGCCGGCGACGGTGGCGAGGAGGAAGGCCAGCGCGACGCCGGTGGGCCCGAGCTTCCAACCGAGGGGAATCGACAGCATGACCGCCAGGATCAGCTCGCGCTCCACCATTCGGGCGAGGGACTTGAACTCGCCGCGCCCGAGCAGAAAGAAGGCGGAGGGCGAAGAGAAGGTGGTGATGCAGAATCGCGCCGCAAACAACGCCACGAGCATTGACGAGGGACGCCAGTCTTCCTTCATGAGCCACTTCAGGAACGGCGGCAGGGTGGGAACACAAGCCCCTAGCGCGGCGCCGCAGATCCAGGCATTGAGGCGCAGAAGCGGTTGCTCAAAGCGCTTGGCGCCGTCATGGCCCGAAGCCACCAACGGCCACATCGCCTCGCTGGCAGCCTGTAGGCAAGTTCGGACAATGAAGAACACGCGGGCGAGCACCAGGTAGATCGCGGTTTCCCCGCGGAGCTCACGCGGGACGAAACCGATCAACACGGTATCGAGTGAGAACAGAAGCAGGATCGACGTCTGGCTGCGAAAGGCCGCGACTGCTTCGGTCCTCAGCCCGGCGAGGTGCTCCCGGAAGCGCCGATCGATCCGGAATTCAACCCATGGCAATTCAGGTTCCACCATTCGGGAAAGCAGGCCCGCCGCGAGGAACTGCAGGACTGCGACCGCACCCAGGGCGGCGGGAAACGCCCAGATTCCAGAGGTCTGGTGGAAGAAAACGGCAAGCAGCGCGAGGTAGGAAAGGGAGGTAAACCCGTTCAAGCCGAACACTTGTGCCTGTCTGCCGAGTCCCGTCAGCAGTGTGGCTTGCATCTGAGCCAGCATCCCGATGGCGCCGGCACCCGCGAGAGCGAGATAGAACGTCCAGGGCTGGTGCGCGTCGCGGGCATTGGGTGTCTTGGAGTAAAGCAGCATGAGCACGGTGCCCACCGCGAGCGCTATCAGACCCACCCAAGTCTGAAGTGACTGGCTGAAATGGATCAACTCGGTGCGTCGAGTCGCGGTGTTGCCGTCGTCGAGTCCTTTTCCTGATAGCAGGCGACGGTTGATAACCATGCGAAAGCCGCCGTCGAGCAGCGGCAAGTAGTTCATCATGTTCACCGCCACACCCACCACGGCGTAGTCCTCCTTGGAAACGTGACGAGAGAGCAGTCGCAGGGCAGCGAAGCCGGAGACCACCGAGCCGCCGGTGGCAAACATCCGCCAGGCAACGGTTCGCGCGAAAGCCAGATCCACAGTGCGCGGACGCTCGCATGCGACGGGGCGACGGCAAAAGGCAAAAGGCAAAAGGCAAAAGGGAAAAGGAAAAAGGTCGAGATGCCCGTTTGGAGTTCCGCGTTCACGCGGTTCGGGAATGCGCGTCGGAAGGCAGGAGCGGAGACGACGCGAGGGTTGCCCCGGGGAAGGGGTGTCGCGGGCCCATGGCCCTCAAGTCCCGGACCTTCGACCTTCGACCTTCGACTTTCGACTTTCGACTTTCGACTTACGCCCTCCCCCACCGATTCGCCTTCAACTCCGATCGCGGCAGCGAGCCCGCGGGCACTACCGTCACCGGGATGCGAACCGCCAGCGAAGCCTGCAGCGTGCGTTCAAGGGCGCCTGCGGTAGTCGGGTCCGCCGATTCGATTTCGATGGAGAGCTCCGGCATCGCCTTACGCGTGTCGTGCGTGACGCGGTACTCGCCAATCGCCGGGACACTGCGGACGAGTTCCTCGATGGCGGTCGGATACACGTTCACGCCGCGCAGGATAATCATGTCATCCACGCGTCCGAGGATGCCGCCTTCGAGAATCAGGGCGTTGTCCAGTGCCGGATCTCGCCGGCCGATAACACGGTCGCCGGTGCGATAACGGATTAGCGGCGAGGCGGTGCGGCGGAGCGTGGTGAGGACCAGTTCTCCGCATTGGCCCTCGGGAACTGGATCCCCGGTCGTCGGATCCAGGATCTCGGCGTAGAAACTATCTTCCAAAACCATCAAGGCCCCAGGCCGACCTGGAACCTCATGCGTGACCGGGCCCACTTCGGTCATGCCGTGATGATCGAACACGTAGGCGCCCAGCCACACGGTTTCGATCTGATGGCGCGTCGAGGGCAGGCTTCCCCCGGGTTCGCCGGCGACCAGAATGGTCCGTACGGGAAGCGACCCGAGTTCCGGGTGCTCGGCGCGGAGTACGTTTCCCAAATGCAGCGCGTAGGTCGGGGTGCAGCAGAGGACGGTGCACCGGTTCTCGAGGAGTACGCGGGCGCGCACGCTGGTGCTCATGCCGCCACCGGCGATGCACAGACAGCCCACGCGTTGAGCCGCTTCGAAAGCCAGCCAGAAGCCGAGAAACGGACCAAAACTGAAGGCGAAAAAGACACGATCCCCGGACTGCACGCCGGCGGCGCGGAAGACGCGCACCCAATCCTGGACCATGGCCGACCACGACTCCGGTGTGTCGAGCCAGCGCATCGGGGCACCGGTGGTGCCACTG
>JANXMD010000393.1 GCA_025354845.1 Verrucomicrobiota bacterium
ATCTTCCTCCGTTTCCTTGCGTTGACGTTCCGCGATCGCTGCACCCAGCCTCGGGCATGAGGCCGTTTCATAGACTTCTTTCCGCCATACTGCTCGCCGGACTGATTGTGGGATCTGCGCGGGCGCAGTCCGGTCCCGCAAAACATCCGATTCGGATTGAGGATCTGGAGAAAATCGTCGATGTCGGGGATCCAACGATTTCGCCCGATGGACTCTGGATCGCCTACACCGCCACCACGATTGATACCGAGGAGGACAAACGAAGGACCGCCGTGTGGATCGTCGGGTGGGACGGAAAGCAGAATCTCCGCCTCACCTATGGCGACGAGTCGGAAACCTCCCCGCAGTTCAGCCCGGATGGAAAGCACCTCGCCTTCCTTTCATCCCGCCCAGGCAAGGCCAAGGGGTCGCAGATCTGGGTCATGGATCACCGGGGTGGCGAGGCCTGGCAGTTCACGGATCTGAAGCTGAAGATCTCCAGTTATCGCTGGTCGCCGAGCGGACGGCAGATCCTTTTTCTGGCGACGCCGGATGAGGCTGCTGAAAAGGCAGCCGCCGCTTCCAAGGACAAGCCTGCTCCCACTTCTCCGCCCAAGCCCATCGTCACCGATCGCTACCACTTCAAGCAGGATGGCGATGGCTACCTGACCGCGGCCTCGCGCGCTCACCTCTACCTTTACGACACGGTCTCCAAGAAGTTGGACACGCTGACGACCAACACGAATTTCGAGGAATTCGCGCCCGCGTGGTCTCCAGACGGCAAGTGGATCGCCTTCACCAGCAACCGGGATGCGGATCCGGATCGGACGGTCACCGAGGATCTGTTCGTCCTCGAGCCGAGACCGGGCGCCATTCCCAGAAAGGTCGCCACGACCCGACAGCCCGCGGCGCAAACACTGAAGTGGAGTCCGGACGGCCGGACCCTCGCCTTTCTCGAAGGCCCCGAAGCACGGTTCAACGCCTATGCTGTCGATTCCCTGGCTTCAGTTTCGGTATTAGGTGGACCCATTCTACCGCTCACCCACGTACTGGATCGCCCCGTGTCGCATCCCAGTTTGGTTGGTTCGACACTCCAGTTCATCGCAAGCGAGGATCGTCGCGAGGTGGTGTATCAAATCCCGATCCAAGGCGGGCCGCTCAAACGGGTCACGGATTCGGCATTTCAACTCAGCAGCCTCACTGCAGGCTCCGGACGGACTGTGGTTCGGGCCTCCACGGACACAACGCTTGCGGAGCTTTACGCGCTCGAAAACGGAAAACTTCGGCGACTCACCGCACACAACATCCATTTGACCAGCGAGTGGGAGTTGGGCGCGGTCGACGACTTGCAGTTCCGAAGCCGCGATGGCACCGATATCCACGGCATTCTCATCAAGCCGCCAGGGTACACCGCCGGGCGGAAATACCCCACGATTCTCTCCATTCATGGCGGCCCAAATGGTCAGGATTCCCACGGCCTCCAGGGGTTGGATTCCGCGTTGTTGTCTCGGCAGTTTCTTGCCGGGAATGGATATGTCGTGCTCTCGATCAACTACCGAGGCAGCAGTGGTCGCGGTGCGGAGTTCACGCGGGCGATTGCAAGCGACTGGGGACACAAGGAAGTCGAGGATCTGCTCGCCGGGGTGGACTCTGT
Source organism: Verrucomicrobiota bacterium (assembly GCA_025354845.1). Lineage (GTDB taxonomy): Bacteria > Verrucomicrobiota > Verrucomicrobiia > Limisphaerales > UBA9464 > CAIVQB01. Next base: position 1,634 of record JANXMD010000393.1, read on the forward strand.
GATCGCCTCGGGCATCGCCGATGCAGATCGGTTGGGAATCGGCGGATGGAGTTATGGAGGTATCCTGACCGACTACACCATTGCCACCGACGGGAGATTCAAAGCGGCCATCTCCGGAGCCGGAAGCGCCAATCAGTTGAGCATGTACGGATCCGACATGTACATCGTCCAATACGACAACGAACTGGGCCCTCCGTGGCGTTCTCCGGAGGCGTGGATGAAGGTGTCCTATCCGTTCTTTAAGGCGGACAAGATCCATACCCCGACGCTGTTTCTCGGGGGGGAGAAAGACTTCAACGTGCCCATCGCCGGCGGCGAGCAGATGTACCAGGCGCTGCGAAGCCTGGGTGTTCCTACTGAACTGGTGATCTACCCCGGTGAGTATCATGGAATCAAACGACCGAGTTTTGTTCGGGATCGGTTGGAGCGTTACCTGGCTTGGTTCGATCGCTACCTCAAACCGTCCAAGTAAACCAGATGCCCGGGATTCTGAGGGGTATCAGGCTCAGTGATGGGCGGCCCCGGGGCTGGGGATGGACACCAGCCGAAAGTCTCAAGTCGAAGCTCGAAGCTCAGCCCGCTGGCGTCGCGCGGGAAAGGCGTCGGGAGCCGCGCCAGTACACGACTGAGCCGGCCAAGAATGCGAGGGTAAAGAGGGCGCCCACCTTAAGCGAGTAGCGGCCACGATCCGCCACCTCGCCCACAGGGACCAATTGAAAGAGCAGTGAGACGAGGGCAACCACGAAACCGGTGCTCGCACCGAAACGAAGCCACGGCCCTGGACGCTTTGGAAGTCGGCGGGATCCGAACAGCATCACCGAAAACAGGAGGAGGTACATCACCGCGAGCGCTGCGGTGCCGACGGCG
>JANXMD010000655.1 GCA_025354845.1 Verrucomicrobiota bacterium
GCATCACGCGCCTCGAAGACGCCCTCGTGGCCGTCGACGCCGGAGCCGACGCGCTGGGATTCGTCTTCGTTCCGGGCACACCACGCTTCATCACTGCCGAAATGGCCGCCGCCATCCTTGAAGCGCTGCCGCCCTTCGTGACCACGGTGGGGCTGTTCGTCGATGCCACCCCCGCTTTTCTGGACGCCCACCTGCGGATCAGCCGGGTCCAGGTCGCGCAATTGCACGGGGAGGAGTCGCCGGAGACCGCAGCGTCGTTGCGTGAACGGGTGCGTGTGATCAAGGCCTTCCGGGTTCGGGGACCCGAGACGTTGGCCTCGCTCGACACTTTTCGGGACGCCGCCGACGCCTACCTCCTTGACGCCTTCGTGCCGGGAGCCCATGGCGGAACCGGTGCACGCTTTGATTGGGAACTCGCCATTCAGGCCCGTTCCGCGGCGCGACCGCTGGTGCTCGCCGGCGGACTAAAACCCGAAAATATCGCCGAAGCGGTCGCGCGCGTGCGGCCTGCGGCGGTGGATGTGTCGAGTGGTGTGGAGAGCAGCCCGGGTCGGAAGGACGCTGCGAAAATCCGCGACTTCATCCAAGCCGCCAAGGGCTGACTTGTGAGCCAGAACCTTTAACCGCGGATGGACGCGGATGGACGCAGATAAAGGCGCTGCCAGAAGGATTCAGTTGAGAGACAATGACGGGGCTTTGTAGGATTTCGGAGTTCATTTCTTCGGATCCGAATCTGCGTTCATCAGCGTTCATCTGCGGTTTCCCCTGCTTTTGACGCTGGGACTCCGAGCGGGTCGGCACTCGACGAGTGCTGGGTCTGCGGTACTGTTCGCACGTGAACGCAGCAGCCAGCTCCACGGTTCCCGACTCGCAAGGACACTTCGGCCCCTATGGCGGCCGTTATGTGCCGGAGACGCTCGTGTATCCCCTCCAACAGTTGGAGGACGAGTATTTCCGTGCCCAGAAGGATCCTGAATTCCAGAACGAGCTGAGCTACTACCTGCGCGAGTTTGTCGGCCGTCCGACGCCGCTCTACCACGCCGAGCGGCTCACCCGTGAACTGGGCGGGGCGAAGATCTATCTCAAGCGCGAGGACCTGCTCCACACCGGCGCCCACAAAATCAACAATGCCATCGGCCAAATCCTCTTGGCCAAGCGGATGGGCAAGACCCGAATCATCGCCGAGACCGGCGCCGGCCAGCATGGTGTCGCCACCGCG
>JANXMD010000684.1 GCA_025354845.1 Verrucomicrobiota bacterium
CGCAACCGCGGCGTCGCGGTGGACGTCTTTCATCGTCCGTTTGCCGAGGTGGATCGTGCCCGCACCGACGACGCCGGCCCCGGGTTTGTGAGGATCCTGGTCGCGGCGGGCACCGACCGAATTGTCGGTGCCACCATCGTGGGGCCGCACGCCGGCGATCTCATCGGCGAAGTCGCCGTGGCGATGGAGTCCCGGACCGGCCTCGGGAGGCTGGCCGCCGTCATCCATCCGTATCCCACGCTCGCCGAGGCGATCCGTCAGTGTGGGGATCAGTACAACCGGACGCGGCTCACGCCGTCGGTGAAGGCGTGGATGGAGCGGTGGTTTCGTTGGCTGCGTTGAGGCAGTCATCGGTCCAGCGGGCCCAGACCTGGTCGGGTTCCCAGACCTTGATCACCGCGGCAAACGCATCGCGACGGCTCCACCCCAGCACGCGCATCCGGTAGACGGCGAGAAACGAGGTGACGCGGTAGTTCATGGCGCAGTGCACCCAGACACGGCGATCGCGGCGCGCTCGGAGTTCGGTCTCGAAGCGGAAGTAGTGCTCCCGGGCGGGCGCCTCGAAGGGAACCGGAATCGCGATGTACTCCATTCCGTTCGATTCCACGGTTTGTTGTTCGTCAGACAGCGCACCGGTCGACGTGGGCAATCCGAGATTGATCACGGTCAGAAATCCGGCTGCGGCGATGTCCTTGAATTGGACTACGGTGGGCTGGCCGGAAGTGGCGAGCCGGTCGTCCACGGGGACGTAGGCCGTGATGTCTTTCAGCGGAGTGGCGATGGTATTGGGCGCGGTCATGGATGCGGTGTCGATCAATCGGCGCCGGACTCGTCGGGTGCCCGCTGCGGTCGCGGGCGATCGCCGAACAGGGCGGTGCCGACCCTCACCATAGTCGATCCTTCCTCAATAGCGACCTCCAGATCGCCACTCATTCCCATGCTGAGAACCGGCAGGGGGGCTCCGAGCCGATCTGCGGCGCGGTCTCGGAGCTCGCGAAGCCTTCGGAAATACGCTCGAACCTTCTCTGGATCGGTCGCATAGGGCGCGATGGTCATGAGCCCGTGGATCTCCAGCCGATCGAGGGCGTTGACCTCCATCAACTCCTCCAGCACGCGATCCGGCGCCCAGCCAAACTTGGAGGATTCGCCGGCCACGTTGACTTCCAGCAGCACCTTGGGGTGCCGTGACTGCTTTTCCGACTGCTTCTGGATTTCGCGGGCGAGGGACAGGCTGTCCACGGACTGGATCGTCTCAAAGAGCGCCACCGCGTCGCGGGCCTTGTTGGATTGCAGATGCCCAATGAGGTGCCAACGACAGCGCAAGGGGCAGAGCGGGATCTTGGCGCGGGCCTCCTGCACCTTGCTCTCCGCGAACTGCGTGAGCCCAAGTCGCACGGCCTCAGCGACGGCGTCGGCAGAATGCGTCTTGGACACCGCGAGCAGCGTAACCTCCTCACGCGCCCGCCCCGCCCGCGCGCAGGCGGCCGTGATGCGACGTTCGACCGCCGCAAGTCGAGAAGCAAAAGGGTGCGGATCCGGCAAATCTGGTTCCACTTGATCCATGGACATTCGGATGACTTTGGGTTGATGGGGCAGGCATGTCACCTGTGCAAACACTTCGCAGGGTCGAGCCGTTATGAAGCAGTGCCTATCCGAGGGCTTCGGATGGATCTCCATACCGGGAGGCGAAGCCAAATTGCGGTGGCAATCTTGCGTTCGGGGAGCCACGGCAGTGCTTCGCTGGCCGTGGTAAAGTGAGGACCGAACGGCAGCTCGGCCCCACCGGGCGGTGAGTCCGATTGCCGATTCTCCATCTTCCAATTTCCAACTGCCATCTTCTCTCATTTTCCCTCTCTGCGTCTCCGCGCCTCTTCGGTTCCTCGTGTTGGTCGTTTGGTGAGAATCCGCTTGCCGGTACCCCGGTTGGGCGCTGTGCTTTGGCCGAAGCCCTCTCTGTCATGAAACTCTCCCGCCGCTCCGCCTTGACCACCGCTGCCTCCGCCGTCGCCGCCACCGCGGCCGCCTCGCTCGAATTTCGTCTCGGCGCCGCCGATGCCGTCGCCGGTTCCAAGGGCCGGGTGAACCATTCGGTCTGCAAATGGTGCTACCCGAAGGTCGGTCTGGAAGAACTCGCGGTCGCCGGCAAGGCCTTCGGTCTCCACTCCGTTGAGCTCCTGGAAGTGGGCGAGATCCCCAGCGTCCAAAAACACGGCCTGACCTGCGCGATGGTGAGCGGCATTCCGGGCGGCATCACCAAGGGACTGAATCGCGTCGAAAACCACGACAAGATCGCCGAATGGTTTGAGGCCACCGCGCCGAAGGTGGCGAATCTCGGCTGCGAGAACATCATCTGCTTTTCCGGCAATCGTGCCGGTCAGTCCGACGACGAGGGCATCAAGAACTGCACCCTCGGCCTCAAGCGCCTGCTGCCGATCGCGGAGAAGAACAAGGTCACCCTGGTGATGGAGTTGCTGAACTCCAAGGTGAACCACGCCGATTACCAGTGCGACCTGTCCAAATGGGGCGTCGCACTCTGCGAGTCGGTCGGGAGCGAGCGGTTCAAGCTGCTCTACGACATCTATCACATGCAGATCATGGAGGGCGACGTCATCGCCACCATCAAGAAGCATCATAAGTGGTTCGCCCATTACCACACGGGCGGCGTGCCGGGACGTCACGAGATCGACGAGAGCCAGGAGTTGTACTATCCCGCCATCTTGCAGGCGATCGTGGCCACTGGATTCAAGGGGCACGTAGCCCAGGAGTTCATCCCGGCCCGCACCGACGTCATCGCCTCGCTGAAGCAGGGCGTGACGATTTGTGATGTGTGATGCGGCACACGGAGTTTAACCGCGGATGAACGCAGATAAACGCTGATGAGAGAGGAGATGGCGTGCGGCGTGCGGCGTTCGGGGTCGCTTTGGGGTTCCTTGGGACGGGATTCTGGGGCTTCTGATTGGAAGCTCTGATCGGGCTTTCGGTTCGGATCTGTGTTAATCCGTGTCCATCTGTGGTTGAAATA
>JANXMD010000685.1 GCA_025354845.1 Verrucomicrobiota bacterium
CCTCGACCGTCACGTCACCATCATCCTCAGCCAGACCGACGATCCGCGTCCCCTCTGCGGCATCTACTTCAACCTGCACTCCCCGTACTCCAGAAAGTCCACCGCCACGGCGGGCAAGGAAATCGCATAGCGGGGCGCGGAGATCGGAGATCGGAGATCGAAGTTCGGAGATGGGAGATGGGAGATGGGAGATGGGGTAGCGAGTTGAAGGTTGAATCGTGAAGGGTTAAAGAGCCAGAGATGGCTCCCTAACTTCCAGCTGCCATCTCCCATCTCCTTCCTCTCTGCGCCTCCACGGTTCCTCAATCGGGTCAGAGGGTCAGCAGAAGCTTCTTGAGTTCGAGGAGCCGATCCTTGGCGGTGACCTTGGTGAGGCGCGGGAATTGGCCACCCAGGGTGATCAAGTCGCCATTGCGAGTAAGTTTGATCTTGGCGTCCACGACTTCGAGGGAAGTGATCTGCTTTTCCGAGGCGAGGATGCGCACTTCGGCCGCGGCAAGCATGCGGTCCACGGCATTGGGAGGCGGGCCGAAGCGGTCGCGCAATTCGGACTTCAATGCGTCGAGATCTCCGCGGGTTCCGGCCTGGGCCAGCTTGCGATAGAGCTCCAACCGTTGCGCCGGCTCGCGGACGTAATCGAGCGGGAGGTACGCGGCTTCTTTGCGTGTTTCGACCGGTTCGACGTCGCGCTTCTTCCGCGAAGGACGATCCTCATCGTCCGGAAACCAGACCGCCACGCCTTCATCGCGGGGGATGTCGATTTGGAACCGGGGCTTCTTTGAGGTCGGGGAGTCCGCTTTCGGAGTCGATTGCTCCTCGCCAGGATGCAGCGCGAGGAAATCGAGGCTGACGCGCGTTTCCACGCGGGCGCTGACCTTGCCACCGTTCAGGGATTCGACGCTTTGCTTCAGAAGCTGGCAGTAGAGATCGAAGCCCACCGCGGTGATGTGTCCGCTTTGCTGCGCGCCGAGCAGATTGCCGGCGCCGCGGATTTCCAGGTCGCGCAGCGCGATCTTGAAGCCGGATCCGAGCGCTGAGTACTGCTTGATGGCGCTCATGCGCTTGCGGGCCTCGGTCAGCAGTTGCGCGTGACGCGGGAGCATCAGGTAGCAGTAAGCCTGGTGCTTGTACCGGCCCACTCGACCGCGGAGCTGGTACAACTCGCTGAGACCAAAACGGTCGGCGCGGTCGATCAGGATGGTGTTGGCGTTCGGAATATCGAGGCCACTCTCGATGATGGTGGTGCTCACCAGCACGTCGGCCTCGCCGTTCACGAACTGGGTCATCACCCGCTCAAGGTCGTCCGGATCCATCTGTCCATGCCCGACCACGATTCGCGCCTCGGGAATCAGGGCCCGCAGCTTCAGCGCCACGCCCTCGATGGTGGAGACGCGGTTGTGCAGGAAGTAGATCTGCCCGCCGCGATTCAGCTCGCGTTGGATGGCGTCCCGGATCACGCGTTCGTCGTAATTTCCCACCACGGTCTCCACCGGCAGGCGGTCCTGCGGTGGCGTCTCCAGGGTGCTGAGGTCACGAGCGCCGGTGAGGGCAAAGTACAGGGTCCGTGGGATCGGCGTGGCGCTGAGGGTGAGGACGTCGATGGTGGAGCGCAGCAGCTTGAACTGCTCCTTGTGCTTCACGCCGAACTTCTGTTCCTCGTCGATGATCACCAGTCCGAGCTGCTTGAACTGGACGTCGGGCGACACCAGCCGGTGGGTTCCGACCACGATGTCCACGGTGCCGTTGGCTGTGGCTTCCATGACGGCGCGCTGTTGCTTCGGACTGCGATAACGGGAGAGCAGTTCGACACGCACGGGGAACTCTGCCATGCGGTCGCGCAGCGTGTTGTAGTGCTGCTGCGCGAGGACGGTGGTGGGCACGAGCAGCGCGACCTGGCGTCCACCCATGACGGCTTTGAAGGCGGCGCGGATGGCGACTTCGGTCTTTCCGAATCCCACGTCCCCGCAGAGCAGACGGTCCATGGGGCGCGCGGATTCCATGTCGCGCTTGGCGGCCTCGATGGCGGTGATCTGATCCTGCGTCTCCTCGAACTCGAAGGCGCCTTCGAATTCGCGCTGCCATGCGGTGTCGGGGGTGAAGGCGTGCCCAGCCTGCACCGAACGGGCCGCCTGGATGCGCAGCAATTCCGCCGCGAGATCGCGCACTGCGCGCTGCGCCTGTTCCTTCGACTTGTGCCAACGGGTCCCGCTGAGGGTGTTGAGTTGCGGGTTCGCCTTGCCGGCGCCGACGTATTTGGTGACGAGATGCGCCTGGCTCACCGGCACGTAGAGTTTGGGCCGCTCTTCGCGGGGATCGCTGGCACCGTACTCGATCACCAAAGATTCCTGCCCGCCGCCCGTCGTGGGCGCTGCTGCTGCTGCGGTGCCGCGGGGTTGTGATGGCGGCAGCGTCTTCAGGCCGCGGAAGATGCCGATGCCGTACTGCACGTGGACGACGAAGTCTCCTTCCTCAAACTCGCTGAAATCGATTTCGAAGGCGGAGCGCACGGACTGCGCGTGGCGCGACTTGAGGCGGCGCGGGCGCGAGACCTTGTAACGACCGTAGATTTCGGCATCCGACACCACGACCAACCCGTCACGCTCCAACAGAAACCCGCGTGACAGGGCGCCGGTATGCAACTGGGGAAGACCGGCGGGGGAATCGTCGTAGCCGTATTCCTTCCACAACTCGGCGAAGCGCTGGCGTTCGCCGTCGTTGTTGCAGAACACGTGCACGCGAGCGTTTTGCCGCAACCAGCGTTGGATCTGCTCAAAGAAATCGCGCCGCTGCCGCTCGGCCACGGCCATTTCGGGGAGCGTGGCGCCAATCGGACGGTAGGCATCGAGGGAGGCAAGTCCGAGATCCGGACTCTCCGCGGCATCGTCTCCCTCGGGTGGCAGCTCGGAGATCCGCAGCTCCGAGAGTCCACGTTGGCGGAGCGCCGCCTGCCAATCGGGCCAAGTGAGGTGATACGGCGAGACGGCCGGCACCTGAGCGGTGTACTTCTCGGCCTGGAGGGACAGTTCTACGGGATCACAGAGCAGGACCACGGCGTTGAAGGGCAGATGATCGAGCAGCGTGGCCAGCGGGGCGGGCGATTCCGGCGGCGGCGTGCCGTCCAGAGCGGGAGAAAACCGTTTGCGCAGGAGGTTGAGTTCACCGGCGGGCGGGACGATCAGGGATTCAATCGGGCCGCGCGAGGTTTGTTGATGCGGGTCGAACTCGCGGATGGACTCCAATTCATCGCCAAAGAATTCCAATCGTACCGGCCATGGCGAACTGAGCGGCCAGAGATCGACAATGCCGCCGCGCCACGAGAGTTCGCCGCGGCTGCCGACCTGCGCCTCGGGTTCGTAGCCCTGGTCTTCAAGCCATTCAATGAGATCGAGCGGATTGAGGGTGTCACCTTTTGCGATGGTACGCGTCCGCTGACTGAGTTCGAGAGCGGGAAAGGTACGTTGCAGGAGGGCGGAAACCGAGGTCACGACCACCGGAGCGTCGGCATCGGCGCTGGTTGGGGCGAGGGCAACGAGCGTTTCCAGACGTTCGCTGAGGACGTCGGCATGGGGCAGCTTGCTCTCGTGCGGCAGCACTTCCCACGGCGGGAAAAAGCGCGGCGTGGCGCGGAGATCGCCGGAACGGTCGGAGGCGTCCCGATGGGCGGCGAGATTCAGCCAGGTCGTGAGATCGGCGTGGACGATCTCCTGATCGCGCAGAGTGGGGACGACCACCAGCAGCGTTCGGCGCGGGAATCGGCGGTGAATCAGCGCGGCGAGAAAGGCTCGTCCGGCTGGGGAAAGGCCGGGGCACGAAACAACGCCTCCGGCCTCCGTGCGATCCAGCAGGGTGGACAACGCGGGGGCGGAGCTGGCGGCGTCGAAGAGGAGGGCCTCCGGCGCGGCTGGACGAGACTTCGCCACGCGGATCGCAACGTGTGCGGCCGTTGGAAAGTAATCAATTTGGAAGAAAGGCAGGAGAGAGGAACAACGAAGGCGCGGAAGGTGAGTGCGACGGGGCGGGAAACAAAATGGGTAGGGCGAATCTCCTGATGAGCCGGGTGGGCGGACGCGCTCTGTTTCGCCACGCGACGTTCCACCCGCCATCTACGCACCCCGCTCGGCAGAGCCTCGCGCTACCGGGGGGCTGGGTTCACTCTCTGGGGCTATGGGGCAGGGGCGGGGGAGGATTCGCGTCGTCTTCCTCCTCTAGCATTTTGACCACGGTGCGAATCATGAAGCCGACGCAGGAGAGAGCAAAAATGGCGATCCCCAGGCCGATGAGCACGTCCGACCTTTTTTCGGGCGTGATGAACCGCAACGGGTACATAAACACCGTGACCGCCAGCAGCAGCATGAAAATCGAGGCGCCATAGACCGTGCGACGACCAGATTCCCCCTCGTCCTTCTCCCCGAGTCGGAACACCAACAGCCAGTAACCGGCAGCCAACGCCGCACCAGCGGGGAAGGCGATCAGGGCGTAGTTACTCCAATTGAACTCGATGCCGCCTTTGCCGAGGTCGAGCACGGTGAGGGAGGCCAGCAGGCAACCCAACCCCAGGGCGGACGAGCCGATCATGACCCAGCGCAGGAACGGACTTCGTTCCACGGTGTCGGAGGCTTCCGGACGCATGGAAGCAACTTGGACCTCCCGCCTCGACGCGTAAAGGGGCAGGTGACGGGTATCAGGAAGGATTACTGGACCAGCAGACGGGTTACTCGACCCGGCAAATGCCGGTGCCGCGTTCCACCGAGCCGATCTCCCACACCTGGAATTTCGCGGTGCGGATGGCATGGGTCACCGCGTCTGCGGCCTCGGCGGAGACCGTCACCGTCATGCCGATGCCCATGTTGAAGACCTGATAGCACTCGGCCTCGCTGACGGAGTCATCGGAGGCGAGGATCTGGAACAGAGCCGGAACCTCCCAAGAACCCTTGCGGATGACCACGTCGTACTTGGAAGGCAGCGTTCGGGGGATGTTGTCCACAAAGCCGCCGCCTGTGATGTGAGCGAGGGCCTTGATGGCTGGCGCCTTTTCCGGGCGGTTGAATTTCTTGAGCAGCGACTGCACCAGGGGCCCGTAGCTGACGTGAACCTTGAGGAGTGCGTCACCGACCGTGCCCCCCAGTTCGGCCACTTTGGAAGTCGGCTCCAGCTTCATGTTCTCGAAGAGGATTTTGCGGGCCAGCGAGTAGCCGTTGGTATGCAGGCCGCTGGAGGCGATGCCGAGGACAACGTCGCCCTTCCGCACCGTCTTTTGGCCGTTCAGCATGCGGGATTTTTCCACCACACCGACGATCGTGCCGCTGAGGTCGTACTCACCGGCCTGGTAGAAGCTGGGCATCTGGGCGGTCTCGCCGCCGATCAGGGCGCAGTGGTTGAAACGGCAGCCGCGGACGAAGCCCTTGATGATGTCCTTGAAGACGTGCGGCTCCAGCTTCCCGGTACCGAGGTAATCGAGGAAGAAGAGGGGCTCCGCGCCGAGCACGGCGATGTCGTTGACGCAGTGGTTGACCAGGTCCTCACCGATGGTGTCGTGGCGGTCTAGGGCGAAGGCGATCTTGAGCTTGGTGCCGACGCCGTCCACGGAGGAGACCATGACGGGCTGCTTGTAGCGCTTGGTATCGAGGGCGAACAGGCCGCCGAAACCGCCGACCTTGCCCAACACCTCGCGGCGGTGGGTGGAGGCGAGCAGGGCGGGCAGCGTGCTCTTAACGCGGTTGCCGAGATCGATGTCAACGCCCGCGGCGGCGTAAGCTTTCTGCTTCATGTTGGGTCGAAAAGAAAATCAGGGTTGCGGCGGATGAACTCGGAGAACGCGGGGCCGGCCAGCCGGCTCACCGCGTGGCGGCGAACCGTTCGGCGAACGCCACGGCCTTCAGCATGGCCTTGGACTTGTTGATCGTTTCCTGGAACTCGGCTTCCGGCGTGGAGTCGTTCACCCAGCCGCCGCCGGCCTGCACGTAGGCCTTGCCATCCTTCACCAGGGCGGTGCGGATGGTGATGCAATGATCGGAATTCCCGTTGAAGCCGAAGTACCCCACGCAGCCGCCGTACGGTCCGCGGGTTGTCCCTTCAAGCTCGGAAATCAGCTGCATAGCCCGGATCTTGGGCGCGCCGCTCAGTGTCCCGGCCGGGAAGGTGGTGCGCATGAGGTCGTAGGCTGAATGCGTCTCCGACAGGCGACCCTCCACCTGGGAGACGATGTGCATCACGTGGCTGTATCGCTCGACAACCATCAACTCGCGGACCTGCACGGAGCCGTAGTCGCAGACGCGGCCGATGTCGTTGCGCGCAAGATCCACGAGCATGACGTGTTCGGCGCGCTCCTTGGGATCGGCGAGGAGGTCGCGGGCGTTTTCCTGATCCTCGGCCTCCGTCTTGCCGCGGGCCCGGGTGCCGGCGATGGGACGGATTTCCACATGACGGTCCACGCAGCGGACGTGCAGCTCGGGTGAGGCGCCGACCAGCGCGAATCCATCCAGCTCAAGCAGGAACATGTACGGCGACGGATTGATGGAGCGCGCGGCGCGATAGATGTCGAAAGGTTGAGCGGTTACCGGAGTGCTGAAGCGTTGCGAGCCGACGATCTGGATGATGTCGCCCGCGGTGATGTACTGCTTCGCCGCGAGGACGTTGGCCTTGAAGGCCTCGGGCGTCGTGTTTGACACGAACGGCACCGGCGGCACCTCGGAGGGCAGACTCACCGGATGATGTTCCACCGACTGCTCCAGCAGCGCGGTCAGCCGGTCGAGTTCGCCCACGGCGTTCTCGTAGGCCTCCTCGGGCTTCTGGCCGGGTTCAATCACCGCGTTCACCAGCACGGTGAGCGTCTGGGCA
>JANXMD010000743.1 GCA_025354845.1 Verrucomicrobiota bacterium
CGCTGGATTGCTCGTCACGAACCGGTCGAGTTGCTCCTGATCGGATCCCTCCTCGATCCCCCACGCACCCCACGCGCAGTCTTTGACGAGTTTCGCCGAACGCAGGGACGAAATCCTCTCTCGGTGGGCGTGATCATTGGACCGGAGGGAGATTTGTCTGCTGAGGAGTACGAGGTCTTCCGCGCGGCCGGTGCGAAGTCGATCACTCTCGGCCCCTTGATCCTTCGGGTCGAAACGGCGGTGGCAGCGAGTGTCGCCGTCGTGCAACACGAGCTCGCGTGCGGCGTCCCGACCTAACGCCCCGTCAGAGCGAGTGCAGCGGCGGTGTGGAATCGGCAGGCCAGGTGCGTTCCACCCCCTGACGGTCGAGTTCTGCTTGAAACGCTGAGAGCCGGGCTGCGCTTGACCTCACCTGGCGTGGAACCAGCCGTTTTTGTGCACACCAGGCCGCAAGCGCGCCGGCGCTTTCCCCGATGTTCCACTCCACGGGATGGAGCCGATAACAGCCGTTGGTGATGTGCGTCACGCCGAGGTTCTTGGCACCGGCGAGGAGGTTCTCCACCCGACGTGGGATCAGAGCGCCGAGCGGGATCTGGAAGGGCAGAGAGCCCACGTCGATGTAATTGCCGCCGCCGGTGCCCGGATGCAGATCGATGCGATAGGCACCCACGCCGACCGAATCGACGAAGACCTCGGCGCGCACGCGATCCTTGGCCCAGCCGGTGGCCGCAATGCGCGCCTCGACGCCGACGTGTTGCTCCAGAACAGTGAACTCGGCGCGGATGCGTCGTGATTCGCGGATGTACACCGCCTTGGCGAATCCGTCCGGAGTGCCCAAGACATCGGGGCAAAGGCGGATTTCAGGCCAACCGGTGCCTCCGTCGGGCCGCGGTGCTTCGGTCTGCATCCAATGCACAAGGCAGCGGCTCAGTTCGCGGGATCGGCGCAAGTGTTCCGCGGCCGTGAGAGTCGGCACGCCCACGAGCGGGCCCAGCCAGTAATCATTTTGTGGCCAGTTGGCGAGGGACACGTCTCGGCGGACGGAGCCAGGCTTCCACAGGCCGCCATCCACGATCCGCCGGTAGGTCCAGAGATTGTTCTGCGACGTCTTGAGCGAGGGATCGAAGACCAGTGCCCTCGGGCCCAGCGTGACCGGATGGGTGCTGGTCCAGTCGAAGAGGCGGCCGGTCCAGGCGGGCTTCATCGCGGGGATGTAATCGCGCCAGAAGCCATAATCCAGCGGGCGCGGAATGAGATTTGCGGCGGTGTCTTCCGGTCGGTACTCGAGAGCGAAGCACCAGGTGAATGCTTGCTGATCGAGTGGATTGGCCTGCTCGGGGGCGTGAAGTTCGCCGGTTTCGCGCCGCGACTCGGCACCGATCCCATGTTCCACGCCGGCGAGCGGCAGGAGGTCACCCAATTCCGTGGCGTCGATAAACCACGGCGCGACCAGCACGCGGTCGTGTCCAGTGTGGCGGTCTCGGAGTGTCACGGAGGTCACTCGATCCGCCTGGGTCGTGGCGGCGGTAAGGTCGTGTTCGGTCAGGATCCGAAGACGTCCAGAAGCCACCTCCGGCTCCAGCATCTGGCGTAGGACCGCATGAGCGACGCGCGGTTCGTGGCAGAGCCGGGAGACCCAACCATTGCCGGGATTCAGCACTGCATTGGCGCGCGCTGCGTCGACAAGAGCGGGCTGAGCGCGGTAGTGATCGCGAACCGCCTCGCGAAAGACGAGATACCTCCGGGTGCAGCCGAAGTGCTCGATCCACGGGTGCTCATCCGGCGGGACGCCCTGCGAGGTCAGTTGGCCTCCGATCCAATCGGTCGGCTCGGTCAGCACCACACGGAGGCCCATGCGGCAGGCCGCGAGCGCGGCGGCACACCCGCCGACCCCGCCTCCCACAATCACCAGATCGCAGGCGAGTTCCCGCTCGGGTGCGGCCGCGCGCGATGCACAACCGGCAGCCGCCGCCATACCGGCCAGGCTGGTCGTCTGCAGGAAACGACGGCGGCTCGGAAATTCGGGACTCAGAGAAGTCCGGTGGTCTCGGGGAACTGACACACGATGTTCAGGCTTTGCACGGCCTGGCCGCTGGCGCCTTTGACGATGTTGTCCTCGGCACTGAGGACGATCAGGCGGCCGGTCCGGGGATCGAGACGCCAGGCGAGTTCGACCACGTTGGTGCCAACGACATTCTTGGTGTCGGGCAGCGCCTTGCCTTCCAGAACGCGGACAAAGGGCTCATTTGCGTACGCCGCTTGATAGCAGGCCGCGATCTCGGTCTGCAGCGCCGCGGTCGAGGCTGCGTCCTGAAAATGCCGCGTTGGTGCGAGATACAGCGTGGTGTGAATCCCGCGGTTTACCGGAATGAGATGCGGCGTGAACTGGATCGTCACCGTCTCTCCGGCGGCGATCGACAATTCCTGCTCAATCTCGGAGAGGTGTCGGTGCTTGGGAACCCCGTAGGCGCGAACGCTTTCGTTGCACTCGCAGAAGAGGTAGTCGATCTCGGCCTTACGGCCCGCGCCGCTTACGCCGCTCATTGAGTCGGCGATGATGCCTGAAGGACGGACGAGCCCCGCCTTCAACAGCGGCAGGGTGGGGATCAGGATGCTGGTGGGGTAACAGCCCGGCGACGCGATGAGCGAGGCGTCGCGGATGCGGTCGCGATACACCTCAGGCAGGCCGTAGACCGCCTGGGAAAGGAGGTCGGGCGCCGGATGCTCGTGGGCATAGAATTCCTTGTAAACCGCCGCGCTGCGCAGCCGGAAGTCGGCGCTGAGATCAATGACCACCTTGCCCGCTGCGGTGAGGGGGATGGCGAATTCGGCGGATACGCCGTGGGGCAGGGCGAGGAAGATCACGTCCGCCTGCGCCGCGAGCGCCGCCGCGTTGGGTTCGGAGAAGCGGAGCGTGCGCGACACCGGATGGCTCGCAAAGCGCGGAAAGACGCTGGCGAGCGTCTGGCCGGCGTTTTGACGCGAGGTCACGGCGACCAACTGGACACGCGGATGATGGAGGAGGAGCCGGACGAGTTCTTCGCCGGAGTAGCCGGAGGCGCCGACGATGGCGACGCGGACAGGATTGGGAAACGTACGCATGTTGCGATTGGGAGAGGAGTTCACGCGGACGCCGTCCGTTTGTAAACATCGGGGTCTAGTTTCTCCATGTAGCGATCGGGATGCGCGATCGCCTGGAAACCAAGCGGCGCGTACAGCCCGTGGGCGTCCCGGGTCACGAGATTCAACCGCCGCAATCCCCGGAGATCGGGATGGGCCAGACAACAGTCCATCATCCAACGGCCGAGCCCCTGTCCGCGGTACTCGGGCAGCACGTAGACATCGCAGAGATAGGCGAAGGTAGCGCGGTCCGTTACGAGACGTGCGAGTCCGATCTGGGGCGCGTCCGCCTTGGACGTGTCGTACAACCCGACACAAAGCGAATTCCGCAGCGCCCGTTCCACCACCGTCAACGGGATGCCAGCTGCCCAATAGGAAGTGGTCAGGAAGGCGTGGACGGCACGCGGGTCGAGTCGATCGGGATCCGCGGACGCCAGGAAGGCATCGCGGGTCCACTGGCTGGGCTCGGATTGGGGGGTCATGATCTGGCGGCGGAGTCCGGCGGAAGCATCGGAAACGCGGTCATCCATTCGGCCACGGCGCCGTCGTCTGGCCGGCCGGTCTCGCGAAGGGCGTGGATCACTTGATCACGGTCCTGCCGGGAGCGCTTCTGTCCCAGCTTGCATTGGGTCTCCAGTCGAGTGATCGGCAACTCAAAAACCGTGATCCCGGCGCTCATGCGTTGCAGGTAGTCGGCCGGAGCTCGATCCAGGCTCCAGTCGCCTGCCCCGGATTCGAACTGCGAGACCAGACGGCGCAGTTGCTCGGTCACTTCGGTGGGCTCGCTGAGAATGCGGGCGATTCCGTAGGCATGGACCGTGACGTGATGCCACGTGGGCACGGCGGGATGGTCCGCGTACCAAGTCGGCGAGACATAGGCATGAGGCCCGTGGAAAATGGCGAGTGATTCGGTTCCGTTGGCAAGCAGGGCTCCGTGCGCATTGGCGCGGGCGAGATGGCCGAACAGCGTGCCATTCGGTCCGTGCGAGGGTTCGAACGACAACGGAATGTGTGTGGCGACCGGGCGGATGCCGTCGAAACTGATGAGCGTGGCGAAGGGGAATCGCGCCATGACGGCGACCGAAACCTCGTGGGACGGCGACTGGTAGGCGGCGGGGATGTACATGATCGGGGCTCCGAAATCGATGAGGCCGGCGGGCCGGCGAAGACAACAAAAAACCCCGCCGGTGGTAGCCAGGCGGGGTTTGAAAACTTGGGTCGGATCAGCGCTTGCTGAACTGGAACCGCTTGCGGGCGCCGGGCTGGCCGTACTTCTTGCGTTCCTTCATACGAGGATCGCGGGTCAGCAGCATCTCACCGCGCAGCGCGGGCTTGAGTGCGACATCGCTGGCGAGCAATGCACGGGCGATGCCATGACGGACGGCGCCAGCCTGGCCGGCAGGACCGCCACCCTGAACGTTGATCTTCACGTCGAACTTGCCGGTGGTCGCGGTGGCGACGAACGGCTGCTGGACCGTCATCCGCTGCGATTCGAGCGGGAAGTACACCTCGAAGGTGCGGCGATTCACCGTGATTTTGCCGGTGCCAGGGGTGATGCGAACGCGGGCGGTGCTGGTCTTGCGCCGTCCGGTACCGAGGAATTCAACTGCTTGAGCCATGATGAAGAGAGGTAGAGAGTGCCTTCAGCGATCAGCCGGCGTAGGTGAGCGTGGCCGGGTTCTGGGCGGTGTGCGGGTGGGTCGCGCCGACGTAGACTTTGAGCTTCGTCAGGAGCTGGTCACCGAGGCGGTTCTTCGGGAGCATGCCTTTGACAGCGTGCATCACGAGGCGCTCGGGGTGAGCCGCGCGGACCTGGGCGACGGTGCGGTAGCTTTCGCCACCCTTCCAACCGGAGTAGCTCATGAACTCCTTGTCGGATTCCTTCTTTCCGGTGAGGACAACCTTCTCGGCGTTGATGACGACCACGAAGTCGCCGGCGTCGAGGTGAGCGGTGTAGACAGGGGTGTCCTTGCCACGGAGGGCATTGGCGACCTGAACGGCGAGACGGCCAAGAACGGCGCCATCGGCGTCGATCACGCGCCACTTGCGCCGCTGCACGTCAACCTTGGGCAGAAAAGTTTTCATCAATACAGATTCCCATGGAAGGGAGCGGAAAGAGTATGGAGTGGGTGGAAAAGGTCAACGGGTTTTTCAAAATGATCCCGGTATCCCAGGTTTGCACCCCATTTCCGGCCGTAATGGGAGGTCTTGCACGCTTGTGCGTTCCCCGATCTCCCCTGCTCAGCGCGCCAAAAGGCTGAGGAACTCGGTTTCTGGCCGCGAAGTTTTGCGCAGTTCTTGCGATTCAATCAGCGTTGTTTCGGTCACCGGATATCGCCGTCGAAGGTGGGGTGCCAAACAAGGCACAGTTGTTTCAACGTTTTCGATCCGCATTCTGGTCCTATGCCTGAGGTGCTGCGCATCCATGGGTACCGGTTTTTCTTTTTCAGTCAGGAAGGTACGGAGCCTCATCACATCCACGTTGAGCAAGCAGAGAGGTACGCAAAGTATTGGCTAACACCGATCGTGTTCGCCGAATCACGTGGATTCCGGAGCTCGGAGCTCCGTGAGTTCCACAAACTGGTTAAGGAGCATCGCGAATGGTTTATTCTATCTTGGGATGAGTACTTTGACCGCTAAACCGGTTGCGGAAGCCATGGATGTCTCATTTGGCGAGGATGAATTGATCGTCACTCTCTCCGATGCGCGTCGTGTTGCGGTGCCGCTCGACTGGTTTCCGCGCCTGCGAGCGGCGACTCCTGCCAAGCGATCGAACTGGCGGCTGATCGGCAGGGGAATCGGGATTCACTGGCCCGAGTTGGATGAGGATATTTCGGTGAAACGTCTTCTCGCAGATTGATTTATCCCGGTATCTTTCGGGGTGGACTCTTCCCCCCGCGAAGAACCCCGGGAAGAGGGTAACAACCAGCCGCGCTTTTCTCTTTTTCTTAATCCTAATCGTAATCTTGATCCCGTTTTTGCCGTTCCTGACCGAAGCGAGAGCGGAGGGATTAGGAGTAAGATTACGATTAAGAGTAAGAGCAAGAAAGGGCGAAAACGAGCCGCACTCCCCAGCCGGGTTTATTTCGCCAACAGGAATTCCTTCACCTTCGCCGTTTCCCGGGTTGGGGGCTGGCAGGCGGTGCCGGAGCAGCAGTAGGCTTGGGTGTACTCGTCGTTGACCGGAAGGCCGCGGGAGAAGGCATCCACCGGGCCGTGATTCCCCATCACCACTTTGTGCGGTTGGAAAACCCAGTGAGCGGCGTGGAGCAAAGAGGCTGTGCTGCCGCAGGTGAAATCCCCGGCCAGCACCACGCGCTTGGGTTCCTGAATCGCGAAGTCGAGCGCCAGCATGAGGTGCGGCACGGCCTGCGGCATTTGATGCAGCCGCTGGGCGAAGAGGCGAATGGTTTTCTCACCGGCCTCGCGCCAGTCCTTGCGATCGCAGATGACCGCCAGTTTCAGCAGCGCCAGGGCGGCAACACTGTTGCCCGAGGGTTCGGCCCCGTCGTAGTCCTCCTTGTGATGAACCAGCAGGTGTGGGGTGCCAGGGGCGCTCTGCCAGAAGCCGCCGTGCTCCCGATCGTAGAAGCGCTCCATCATCGACTCCGCCAAAACAACCGCGAACTCGAGGTGTCGGGGATCCACGGTGGCTTCGTACAACTCGATCACGCCGGCCAGCAGGTTGGCGTAGCTGTCGAGGATCTGGGTTGATTCGCGG
>JANXMD010000775.1 GCA_025354845.1 Verrucomicrobiota bacterium
CCCACGACGCCGTAGTTCACGCCGCGGATGCCATGCTTCGCGAGCTTGGCCTTCACCAACGCTACGGTCTCGTCGCTGGCGTTGTGGTCCCACTTGAGGTCGCGGTGATCCGGACTGAGAGCCTGGCCGGGGAAGAACTCGACGACCTTGCTGCCGGTCTGCTCGGTCTTTTCGATCGCCTCGAACAGGGTGAAGCGGTTGAAACTGTAGGCTTGGCAGCCGATGGCGAATCCGCCGATGCGGTATTCGTCGGGAATCGGGCTGGCCAGGGTGAGAAAGGCGGAACAGGCCGCGACGGCGGCCACGAGGGTGCGGAGAAGGACAGGGGAGTTCATGCGGTGATGCGTGTCAGGATGCGCCCGAACCGACGTTCCCCCGCAAGCGAGAATTCAGGAATCATCCCCGCAATCCGCGAAGCCAGTGGCGCATCATCCGGCCGACATTGATCCATTTGCGCGAGGCATAGCGCGCCGTGAGGCGCTTGAACGCGAACCGGTCCGATCCCGGGGCGTTGAAGCCCGGCACGGTGGTGCAGGCGGACGTGTACCCCGCCTCGGCCACCAGGTCGCGCGAAGTCCGGTTCCAATCTCCGTACGGGTAGCAGAAGTGGGTGACCGGCACCCCAAAGCGGTCCTCCAGCTGTCGCCGGCTGTCGTGGATTTCGGCCCGCGCCTGTTCCACACGGATGCGCGTGAGGTGCGGATGCGTCAGCGTGTGGGAGCCGATGGTGTGTCCGGCGGCGATCCACTCACGGACTTGGGCTTCATCCATCAGCCGCTCCGAGGCCTCGCCGTATTTCTGTTCCCACTCGTTGGTTTTTCCGAGCCGGTCTGCCACGAGGTATTGAATTGCCGTAAATCCGCCCTGACGCAGGGGATCGAGGCCGTGGCGGAACACGTTTTCGAACCCGTCGTCGAAGGTGAGCACCACCCGTTTCCGGGGGTTGCCGGGGATGTGTCCGACTTCCTCCAAGGGACCCGGGGCGAATCCTGCCGCCTTCCATTCAAGGATCTGCCGGCGGAAGAGCGGCGCGTCCACGTAGAGTCCTTTGAGGCGGACACCCCGCGGGCGCGGGCCGAGTTTGTGGTAGGTGATTACCGGGACGGCCGTGTCGAAGCCGTCGCGAAACGGCCCCAATTCCGTGTAGTACAGCGGAAGCTCAGTCGTGGCGTCGTTCATGGCGCGGATCCTCCCACGAGCGACAGATAGAGCGCCTCGAAGCGCTGGCCAAGGATTTCACGTGTGAAGTCGGACTCCACGCGGGCGCGTCCCGCCAAACCCATGCAATGGCGAAGATGAGGATCCACCGCCAGGAGTTCCATCGCCGACGCCAGGGCATCGACATTCCCGCGTGGCACCAGGAGGCCGTGAACCTCCGGCACCACCTGCTCGGGAATTCCGTCCACATTCGAGGCGATCACCGGTTTGCCACTGGCGAAGGCTTCCAGGACCACCAAAGGAAACGCCTCGGTCCCTGTCGTCGGATGGACCAGGACATCCAGGGCGGAAATCAGCGTCGGGATGTCCTCCCGGAATCCGATCATGGACGCCTTTCCGGACAGACCCGATTGGCGGATCACCGCCTGCAGCTCTTCCTGAAGTCCGCCTTTTCCTACCAGGACGAAGCGAGCGAAGGCGTACCGGCGTGCGACTTTTTCCGCCGCCTCCAGGAACTCAAACTGACCTTTGCCGCGCGGACGTTCGAACATGCCCACCACGCCGAACAGCACGTTGGACGAGCTGCATCCCAATTCCTCGCGCAGCGCCATGGCCTCGGGGGTGCGATGCGGATGAAAGCGGGCGACATCGATGCCGCAATGGATCTGATGGATGCGGCCGGCGGGTCCTTGCAATTCCTCGCGCAGGATCCGCTCGACCGCCTTCGACACCGCCACGATGTCGGCCATCCGGAGGAGGAACTGCCGGCTGAACCCGCGGGGACGGGTCATCAGGTGACGCGTGATCACGACCCGCGTGCCGCAGCAGGCCAGCCGCGCGGCGAGGATTCCCGGCCAGTAGTCGCGTCCCTGATGGATGTGGAGGATTTGGATCCGGCGCCGGCGAAGGATTGAGACCAGATGCCAGATCAGCTTCCAGCGAAGCGCGCTTTTGGAGGGAAAGGTGGTGACCGGACAGCCGATTTCTCGCGCCCGATGTTCCCAACGGCTGTCGGCGGCGACTGCCGTGCCGACCTGATGCCCGAGCTCGTTCAACGCGCGAGTGAGCTCGAGGGTCTGATTGTCCACGCCGCCACCGCTGAACAGCGAGTTGACCTGGAGGATCCGCAACGACTTGGGGGGAGGTGACGAGTCGTTCATCGGGTGCTGGTCCCCGAGGGTCGCGCGTCCTCGGCTTCGCGCAGCTTGGCGTATTTCAAGAAGGCGAGAACGGCGGACATCCAGGCGATGACAAATCCGGGCCAGCCATCCAGGAAACCGGCGCGAAGAAAGTAGCCGCGAACAAAACGCCAGGGCGGGCGCACCCAGGCGTCGAGCGTCTTGGGGCGTTTGCCGGCGGCAAGGGATTCGCGAACGAAGATGTCGCTGTAGGTTTGCAGTTTGGACAGGTGATGCGCGATCCCGTCGTAGCTGTAGTGCTGAAGATCTTGCCGCAGCCGACCGACCTCGCCGGAAGCTTCAAGGCGGTCGTGGGGATCCTCGCCTACCCAACGTCCTTGGCCCCGTTTCCACAGGCGGGTCTTGCGATCGGGATACCAGTCGCCGTGGCGAATCCAGCGGCCGAGATACCAGGAGCACCGTGGCATCGAGAAGGCGGTGCAGCGCGCGGTGAGCAATGAATCGGAAAGCGTTTGGCGGATTTCGTCGCGCAGGCCTGGCGTGACCACCTCGTCGGCATCGATCCCCAGCACCCAGGGTTGGAGGGCTTTGTCGGCGGCGGAATTCTTCTGGACGATGTGCCCCTTCCAGGGTTCGCGAAAGACTCGGGCGCCGTGTTTCAGGCAGAGCTCTTCGGTGCCGTCATTCACCTCGACGTTGAGCACGACCACGATCTCCGAGGCCCATCCCGAGAGGCTCTCCAGAGTACGACCGATCCGCCGGACTTCGGCTCCAGAAATCAGGCACACGGAAATGGGCAGTCGATCCGACATCGAATGGATTGAAATCGTGCCACGGAAGGCCCCGCGGGCCGAATAGAAAACGGGGCGGATTCCGGGCGGCGGTGCGTTGACAGGTTGGAAACCGTTCCCGCAGGCTGCGGCCGATGACGAGTTCCTCCGCGCCGGAGATCCGGCCCCTCCGGGGTGCCGGTCTGCTTCGGACGCTCCACGCCGTGCTGCCGCTCGGTCGCAAGTACCATCCGCTTCTCGGCCTCCTGAACGGACGCGACGGGCTCGCCGCCCTGCCGTTCGCGGGACGGTATCTGGTGCATCCGCTGGCCTGGGGCAAGTCCGCCACCGGGCTGCTGCTCGCCGGAGAAGCCTATGTCCCGGAAGTTCAACTTCTGCCGCCGCTCCTCAAGTCCTTGAAGGAAGGCACGCTGGTCGATGTCGGCGCCAACATCGGCATTTACCCACTGCTTTTTCGCAATGCCTCGGCGCTGCCTATCGTCGCCTTCGAGCCCCAGCCGCTGCTGTTCCGGTTGCTCGAACTCTGTGTCCGGCACAACCGCCTGGATCAGGTCACCTGCCGTCCGGTCGCCTGCGGGGATTCCAAGGGCACGGTTCCGTTCAGCATCGGCTTGAATGGAGAAATCGCCACCGGCGCCGCTGCCGCTCAGGTGACGAAGCTGGAATCGTTCGATCTCGACCAGGCCATCCACGATACCCACGCGGCAAGAATGTCGGTTGAAGTCCCGCTCGCCACTTTGGACGACGAGCTCGCCGGAACGCGTGTGTCGTTCCTCAAGATCGATTGCGAAGGCTTCGAGTTCCGCATCCTGACCGGGGCACGCCGCCTTCTTGAAACGCAGCGCCCGCTATTATTCATCGAGGTGCACCCACTCGGGTTGGAGAAGTTTGGCAGTTCGGTGCAAGCGGTGATCGACCTGCTGTCGCCGCTGTATTCCCTCGAAGCGTGGGATTTCAGCGAAAGCCGGTTTGCCCCGAAGTGGCTGCGCAGCCTTCAGAAGCACCGCCCCACCGCGGGCCGGAAGCTGAAGGATATGGCGGAGTGCGTCGCCGTTGCCGCGCGCGCCCCCCGGCCGTCGCAGCTGTACTTGGTTGGACGGCCGCGGGGGTAGCACCCCGCCTTCAGTTCCTACTTATACTCCAACTCTTACTCTTAATCTTAATCGTAATCTTAATCCAGTACTGTCCGGTTTAGAAACCCGGTAAAGAGGGCTCATTGTT
>JANXMD010000781.1 GCA_025354845.1 Verrucomicrobiota bacterium
AGTCCGCGCCCCAGCGTGACCGAATTGCTGTGGGCGGCGGTGTCGGTTCTTCGCGGGCTGCGATCGTGCACCAGTGCAACGCTCTTGGTGCCGGCGATGTAGGTGTAATACCCGGCATCCTGAATCAGTTCCGCCAGGGTATCCGCCGCGATGTAATGGCCGCGATCCCACAGATCCCCACGGCGGAGCGTGTCGAGCACTTCGGAGGCCACAGGGGATGCGGAATTCAACTCATCGCGGTAATCCGAATTGGCGAGAATGCCGCTGTGTCCGGGATGCGTGCCGGTCGCCAGAGCCGTTCCGTTGACGATGGTGGTGCTGATGTAGACGCAGTGATTGCTTCGAAAGAAGACGCCGTTGGTCGCGAGGCGGTAGAGGTTCGGCGCGTACTGGGGCGTCACGAAATCGGGACGCATGCCGTCAAAGACCACCACCACCACATGCTCCGCACTGCCGGCCCGGAGCGACACACTCAAGGCTCCGAGCGCGACCGCCAATGCCGCCAGCCATCGCGGAGCGCGGAGCAAATCCAGTCCCAGAAAGCACCGATTCATACGGGCGATCCTCGCAGGAAGAGATCCCGCTGAACAGGATCAGAAACCAACAAATTCAAGCTAGGGATCACGCAGGTAACGATTGTGTCACTGCCTGGAAACAATGGCCCGTGGGACTACTGCCCTTCCTTCGTGGTGAGTCGAAAGAACTGTGCCGAAGGGCCCACGGTAACGGTGTTCGTATGCATGTGGTCGTCCCCCACCACCACGTCGCCAACCGCTTTCCAGAGCGCCTGCACTCCCAGACTGCCCGAGACCTCCAGTTGATACTGTGTGGCCGTCCCAACGCCCGTGTCCGGGAGGTTTGCTGGAGCTCCGAAGACGACAGCTGCGCCGTTGGTGGTCGATGAAATGCCGGCCAAGGTCACGCCTGCCTGAAGATTCAGTATGAACCGATTCGAAGGGGTGTGAATCGGCCCGCCCGAGGGACCGTTGGTGGAGGCATCCACAAATCGAAAGCCCACCTGATAGAATCCGGGCAGGGTTGCGCTGAAGAGCCGACCATGCCGATGTCCGTAGGGATCACTTCCCGGAGATCCATCGGACTCGGTGACCCGAATCCGGTTCGTGCCGTTGGTCAGTCCTGAAGGCACACTCCAGGTGATGGCGGTGCTGTCGACATCGTCCACGGTGTTCTCCCAGAATCCCAACGACGCACCGGGCGGTCCCGAGACCGTTTCGAGAACCGCCTCAATCAACGATCCGGCCGCAGCGGCAAGCGGCTCCGGTCCACCAAAGGGAGGAGTCGCGGCCAGCGCCGCGAGTACCAGGTCACCGGTGTAGAAATAGCCCTCGTAGGGCGTGCCGGGATCACCGGCGTCGAGGCCGAACACGTAGCCGCTGGATGCGGCATAATCGGCAGCGTTCGCCAGGAACAGCGCGGATCCAGGCGCCTTTGAAAGCGCGCCGGCAGTCAGGTGTTCATGGGCCTGGCACGGAAGAAATGAGATACACAGCAGGAGCGGGAGCAGGAAGCGAGGATTCATGACCGGAAACGAAGGAGATTAGGGAGTGTTGGAAAGCCCATCGGGACGGACGAACCGCGTGATGGGTGGGCCGAGGAGCCGTCGGGCACGAGGCCACGACAGCATCTCAGTGTGGGCATCGGCGAAGAGGAAATTAGCCGAGCCCCGGTGTCGCACGACGGCCACCTCGGAGGAAAACGCGTTGGTGGTGAAGCCTCCCGAGGAGGCGTCGGCGAAGTGGAAATGATCCGCCCCGGTGTAGTCGCCGCGAGTCTCAGCGAGATGCAGCGTTTCCGATGGCGCGGGAATGGACGTCAGTCGCGAGAAATCCAACGTCGCTGCCCCGTATGGATGCGGGGTCAGGAAGTCGTTGATCGCGTAACTGGTGATGCGGGCCAGGTTGGTGTCGGCCGGACATCGATAGACATTCGTCAGCCCGTAGCTGGCCAGCATGCCGATCCAGGAGGCGGATTGGTGCGCCGAGAGCGGAAGGACGTCCCGATTGTCCCCGGTGTACATCGCCACGCCAAAGCCCAACTGATGCAGCTTCGACAGGCAGGCCGTGGCCGTAGCCCTCGACTTCGCCGTCGCCAACGCGGGCAACAAAAGGCCAGCGAGCACGGCGATGATGGCGATCACCACCAAAAGCTCGATCAGCGTGAAGCCGCGGGGACGGGTGCTGGAGAACGAAACCATGAACGGCAAAACCGACAGAAGCGGGAACGAGACGGAAGGATCGCGAGCCAGTGTCAGGACACGAGGCTACGGCGAACCACGGGAGGGAGCTCGAAATGCCGCAAGCCGCCCTCAGAATCGAGGCGCAACGGCACTCCGGCTAGGCGTTCCGAGGAGGCGGAACCGGCGGACCGTGCGAACGACGAGCCCATGCGGGGATCTGCACCGTCCGGAGGGCTTCCAAATCCAATCGTCCGACCCAGAAACACTCGGATCCCTGGGCAGGCGCTTCGAGTTTTTGCACCGCGAAGGTCGCCGTCGATTGCTGCTCGGCGGACTTGCCCGCCTTCACCAGGAGACAGATTTCGCAGGGGTGCTTTCCATCAAACGTAGCCTTCACCGCCGACACGAGGGATCCGTGTTGGGAGCGCTCGACCACCATTGAGGTCCAAGCCACCGACTGAAGCACCGTCCAGTGCAGCCCCAGCGTGACGCTGAGCAGCAGGGCGGCGGTCCATTGAAGCAATCGAGGCACGACTTGGCGACCGTAGGAGGGCACCTCGGCTCCGTCAACCCGCGAGCAGGTCACCCCCCGAGCCACTGGAATCCAAACGCCCGGTCCACCACCCAGACCGAGGCGATCGCGGCTATTGCCCAGGAGAGTCCGGAAAGCCCCCAGCGCCGATACGCGATCGTTTTGCCGAGCTTCCAGAGCACCGGAAGCACCAGCACCACCGCGGCGAGCTGCCCAATCTCAACCCCAAGATTGAACCCCACCAGCGGCGCCGCGAGGTTCAATCGGGTCAAACCCAACTCGCGCAATCCATCGGCAAACCCGAACCCGTGAACCAAGCCGAAGCAAAACGGAAGAATCCAGGGCCGCGCCTCCAATGCCTCCAGGCCCAACCGCCACCGCGAGTGATGCCGAGCCGAGCGACGGCCAAGATTCCCGATTGCCGTCACCACGATGCTGAGCGCGATGGTCATCTCGATCGGACGTGATGGGGGTCGAACCCAGTCGAGTGCGGCCAGAGCCAGTGTGATGGAGTGAGCGATGGTGAAGGCGGTCACCGTCCGAAGCACCCGCATCAGAACTGGCCGTAGTTCAGACACGGGAATCCACCCGGTCGGACTCCGCGTCACCACGGTGGGCAGCAACAACACCAGAAGGAACAGCAGATGATCGTAGCCCGTCGCGATGTGATGCACGCCCTCGATGACAAACACGCCGATCGAAGACCGGTGGCTGCGGGCTGAACCTGGTTCCACCTTCAGAGATCGGTGATCCGGCCCCAATACCACCGAGGTCCCGTCGGGACGGTTGGCATCGACGACGCGCACCAGCCCGCGATGCATCCGATCGAGGTCAAACAGGAGTCCGTAGGTCACCTCCAGCGAATCGATCGGGGAGGAGGCCGAGGCCACACAATCGAGGTGCAGGCAGTCCACACCCGACACTTCCGAAATCGAGAGCGAACGCACTTGAAGCGGAAGCGAAGCGCCGTCCGCGGTGAGCCCAAGTCCGGCCGCAGCCCAACGTTCGATCGCCCGCGACTGTTGCCGCACCTCGCCCCAAGTCACGCGACCATCCCCGTCGGCGTCCAAGGTCAACGCCAGGTCCACATCGCGCACCGCAATGTCCCAGGTGCCGCGGACCGTCGCGCCTTCGACCTGGAGCGCCAACCACGCCGTGCTCGCCGAATGTGCGTGTCCACGAAAAGCACCCAGCCACAGCGCCACCGAAAGACATCCGAGTCGAAGAAACCACCCGAAGCAACGAGTTGAGATCACCCGCCGATCCCGCTCCCTTCCGGTCCGGAATCTGGAGTCATCGGTGCGCATCGACGAGTTTCCCTTCTGGTTCTTGGACCTCTGATTTCAGCCGGACATCCTCCAGATGCGTCGCGGCGAGCCAGTCGCGAACCCGTTGAAGATCCGGCTCCGAATGAACCGCGAGTGCAGCCTGCTGCAGCAGCACCAAATCCGCCGGCTCGCGTTGAATCTCCCAGTTCTCCCGGGCCAGCGTCAGTGCTGCCGGGGCATCGTTGAGCACGCGCAGACGAAACCGGGCCTCCTCACGCCGATGCACCCGCTCTCCCCGTGCCGCTTGAACGGCAAACGTCTCTCCGAGCTTTCGGACCGCGGACAGATACGCGGCGCCGTTCCGACGCAACGTCCGGTTCGCTTCCACCCAGCGAAGGAGTAGGGACTCGTTGGCGGGAAACGGTTCCAGAAGCGCCAGCGCTTCCGTGGCGCGATTGGTTTGCAGTAGAAAATCGGCAAACGCCCCGACCAGGTAAGGATCGCGCGGGGCCAGGGCCATCGCTTTCAGAAATGCCCGTTCGGCTTCGCGATTCATTCCGAGCCGTTCGCGCGTTTCCGCCAACTGCGTGAGCGCCCAGACCTGGCCGGCGGTTGGTGCATTGGCGGCAGCACTCAGGAGCCGTTCGAGAAGCTCGCAACTGCGGGACGCGGAACCGGAGAGGCTGGCCACCGTTGCCGCAGCCGTCGTGGCGGTGAGCGGATCGGTAAAACGAAACAACGATCCGGCAGCGCGGCGGGCCGATTCGTACTCGCCACGGACGACATGCAACGTGGACTTCACGAGCCACGCTTCCGCATTCCGCGGCAAGGCGGCGAGTACCGCATCCAGATCCTGCATCGCTCCGTTGAAATCGTGACTCCGCTGACTCAACAGCGCCCGTGCCATCCGAATCTCGGTGGGGATCTCCTGCGAGTCGGACCACGGCGACACTGCGGCGGTGGCGAGTCCGAGCCATC
>JANXMD010000834.1 GCA_025354845.1 Verrucomicrobiota bacterium
CTCGCCTCGCCACCCCGGTCCACCAACTCATTCACCCATCTCCCTCCCCGACCACGGTTCGGCCATTGCACCTGGCTCCATGCCAACCCTTCCAAACCGGCGGCCGGCCGCCGGACTCCAAACGCTTCGCGGGGCTGCGGGGCCTCCGTTCGCTTCAAAACAATCTCCCACTTGACTATATCCGCAACGGATGTATCCATTGCGGACATAGACGTTAGGAGGCTATGAAGGCAAAGCACGCATCCCATCCCCCGAACCCCGCGAGTTCTTTAACTCCGGCAGTTTATCAGATCCTCATCGCGCTGGCCGAGGGCGAGCGACATGGGTACGCCATCATGAAGGATGTGCTCGAGACCACCGGGGGAGCGGTGCGGATGGGGCCGGGCACCTTGTACGGCACGCTCAAGCGCATGCTGGATTCGGGGCTGATCGCCGAGGCCGGTGAGCGGCAGGATCCGGATCCCGGAGAAGAGCGGCGCCGTTACTACAAGTTGACCGCACTGGGGGCGCGTGCGGCGTCCACCGAGACCGAACGCATGGCCCGAATCGTCCGTGCCGCCACACGACGTGGCTTGGGGGGACGAACCGCTTCCAACCCGTCTCCGGCATGAGCTTCGATCCCCTTCACCGACGAGTCCGGCGCCACGCCAAGGCGTACCGAATCCTCACACGGTTCTTTCCCGCTGCCTTTCGTTCGGAATACGAGGAACCGATGGTGCAGTTGTTCCGCGATCACTGCCGAGAGGCGTTATCGACGGGGCAAGGCAGCGAACTGATTCTCCTCTGGGGACGCGTTGCGTCGGACACCTTCACCTCGCTTTTCCGAGAATACCTAGCGGCTCTCCGCCGCAAATTGCTGGGAGCCGCCCACCCGTCACCCGACTCGCTCGCCCTCATGAACACCGCCCCCATTCGTCGCCGCCTGCCGTGGTATTGGATTCCGGCCCTAGCTGTCGTCGGAGGCCTGATCGCCGCCGTCTTCACTGCGCTGATCCCGGATCAATACCGATCGACGTCCACAATTGTTCGCACGGAAACGGCCGATCTGCTCAACCAGCGGCCGAAACTTGCGCCCGCGTCGAGCGATTCGGTGCTCTCCCTTGCCGTCAGCGACGTGGTGATTCAGCGGGTCCTGGGGAAACTTCAGGAAGGCGTAGGCAACACCAATAAGCTTCGCCGCCCGGCGCTGACCGTTTTTGAAGGGCCCGGGAATTCATTCAACTTGAACGCCACCAGCACCAGCTTCGCGTATTCCCGGGATTTCGCGGCCTCCTGGTCGCATGAGTTCGTCGACTTCGTTGCGCAACAACAGCGGAATCGGATCAGCAATGCGCAGGCGGAAAACACCCAACTGATTCTTTCCTTCCAGCGGAAGATGGAGATGGCGCAAAACGAACAGGATGACTTTCAACGCAGGAACAACGTGGGGCCGAACTTTGCCGCGGAGCTCCGCCAGAATCAGGCCACCGCCCGCGCGGCGCTGGCAGGCTTGCAGGAGGAACAACGCCGTCTGGAGGCACTCCCAGCCAATGGCATTGGATCCCCGACGCCCGGAAATCCCGCGTTCGATCTGCGCTTTGACATTCGAAAGCTGGAGAACCGGCTCGCCCTATCGTCAACCAATGCGGGGCTGAAGGTTGAACTGGAATTGAAGAAGGCAGACCTCCGTTCCTACTCCGACTTGGTCGCCACCGCACGCAGCGAACAGGTCGAAAATCTGCAACACCGGATCGCTATCGCCACTCGCCGCGTCGACCAGGCGCATGACATGGAATTGGAGAGCGTGGCGATAGTAATTGACGGTGCCCGGCTCGACGACGAGGTAGCGCGCATCAAGAAGCAACTCGACGATCTAACGGTCCAAGAGCTGGAGATGAGTCGCTTCATGGGGGAACGGGATTTATTTCAGATCATTCAGGCAGGCGGCGGCTCGAATTCGCCGGTGGGCCCGAACCGGCCGTATCACGTCGCCGCCGGGATCGGCCTAGGGGCGATCGCTGGATTGCTCGTCGTCATTGGCCGCTCGCTAGCCCGTGGACCCGGACCTTCGCCAGCCACCGGCCCGACGACCGCCCCAATCGCGTGACCCCTTTCAGTACTTGAGGCGGGATCGTATTGGTGGGCAACCGATCTTGAATCGCCACCTTTGAGGTGCGCTTGGCGGCAGCGCCGGAGGTGCGCAATCCTTGTAGCAACGTTCACCGCAATTCGATTGAGCCCCGGCGGGGCGGCATCGTCTGGTGGCGTTTGGGGCGGGTGATGTCGCCCCTACCGGGCTGAAGAATCCTTGGGCGTGGTGTCTACAACGATATCGCACCGATGGCGCTAGGGATCTCCAAGTGGAGGGGCGCCGAGCCCCACGACACGCCGCATACGCGGCCGCATTGGGGGAACGCCGTGACACCGGCTTTTCTCGTGGCGCGGCGTTCGTGACGATTTCCGGGCGGCGAAAGCAGGCACATCCGGAGGAACCCAGGCTCGATTGCAACTTGACTTAGAACAGGTTTCGCAGGTTTCTGACTCAGGTAGTCTTCCATCGCTCCCAGTCGCAGAAACCAATTCCGAATCGAGACGAACTATGGTCTTCCCATTCCCCTTTCGACTCCGCTTAGGAGTCGTCGCCGGAGCCGGCATGCTGAACGCAATGGCGCTTCAAGCCCAGATCACCCACCTCGTCTTCACCTCCGGCTCGCAACACTTCACGGACGGCCAAACGTCGATCGGTTCCGGGACCTACAACGCCGCCGTGTTGGGACAAACGGCCCCGTTCGATGCGATCATCGGGAGCGACGCCGGTGCTTCCGGTCCCGATTTTGATGCCTCCTGGACGATGACCTACGGCACGCCACCCACCGTGCTTGCGGCAACCCTGAAGATCGGGCTCTGGGATTTCGATGCGAACGCATCCGGCAATCAGGTCAAACTGTTCAGCGCCGCGGGTGTTGATCTCACCAGCAACCTCAGCACCCTCGTGGAAGCCGCCGGAGGGGCCGACAAACAGTATCGGGTGTTCACCATCACCCTTCCTTCATCGACCTTCTCGACCCTGGAAACAGGAAGCCCGTCGTTTCAATTTACCCTTCAAGGGCCGGGATTGGGAGTGCTGGGGGAAACGACCTACAACGGAGCCGGGATGGATTTTGCACAGCTCGATTTGACCGTCGTGCCTGAGCCGTCCGTCACGGTTTCGCTCGGTGCCGTGAGCGGAATCTTCCTGGTCTGGCTGCATCGCCGGAAGCGCAAGGCCTCCTTCTGAATCATTCCATGCCTGCGTCCCTCGGCCAGCTTACCGTCGCGGACTTCGAGTCCCGGGTAGGCATGAGATTTCGCCTTTCGGGTTCGAATCCAGAGGAAACGCTGGAGTTACTAAAGGTCGTCGCGACGAGAATTCAGGATCCGGTGAATTTGCCGCGGATTCCCTTTCACCTGTTGGTTCGCACGGACCCCGGCCTGATCCGTCCCCAGGGGATCTATTGTCTCGACAGTGATGACTTTGGTCCGCTGGAACTGTTTATCGTGCCCGCGCGAAGCGACGCGTCAGGCCGGTACTATTGCATTTCGTTCAACTGAGTCTGGACCGGTCGCTCCATGAGCAGGTACGGCCCGTGCTCCAGAACGAGTTTGAACCCGAGACGTTCGTAAAGCCGTCGCGCGGGATTCCGGATCTCCACGTGAAATCGAACCTTGAGCCGCGCCGTGTCCGCACGAGAAACGATCGTTTGCAGCAGATAAGTTCCAATTCCTTGGCCGCGGAACGATGGGATCAGAGCGAGGTCCACCACTCGGATTTCATCCTCCAACTGGGCAACATAGAGGCGACCAATTGGCTGCCCTTGCCAGGTGATGAGATGAAACTCCCCGCTGGGAAAACCCGCCGTGTAGGCCTTCGACTGCAACGCGAACTGGGAAGCGAGAAATGCATCCTGCTCCGCATCCGTCCAGCCGGTGACCGCTAGGGCAGGTCTTCTTTGTTCTGCGAAGAGTGACAGCAGGAACGACTCATCGGCTGCCGTGACCGAGCGCAGTTGCACCGCTCGCGCTTCGATCGAAGCCGCCGGCCCGCCACCGCTGTCCGTCATTGGGATGGAAATACCCCAAACAGCGAAATGCAATAGTTCAGGGCGATGTACGGTTGAACGTTCGGGTGAGGCTGATTCTGGCCCGATGTGCCCACTGCCGAAACCGACAGG
>JANXMD010000007.1 GCA_025354845.1 Verrucomicrobiota bacterium
GGCGGTGCCGGCGTTCAAGGGGTTCGGACAGGCCAACACCCTCGCCGCGGCCCAACGCCAGGTGCTCGATGATCTCGCGCTGGCCCGGCAGTTCGCCATCAAGACCCGGGCCCCGGTGTACATGGTCTTCTTCGCACCCGAGTCGGTGGACAACTCGAGTCCGGTGCAAATCGATCAGATTCACACCCAGTTGCTGACGCTCGCCGCCGGCGACTTCCGCGAGCGCGTGCTTCGATCCTTCACCAACGTCTTTGCCGGTCATCACGCCAGCTACGCGTTCTACGCCGAGTCGCGAGTCGGGGATCAACCCGTCCTGCCAAACGTCACTTCCGCCTTCCGCGGCCGCTACCTCACCGTGGGGGGCTCGATCTGGCGCACGCTGCCCAACGGGGTGGTGTTCCCCGGCAATATGCGTCCGGTGATCTATCAGGCGACGGGCGGAGCGCCGATTTCCACCAACCTCGATTTCAAGTCCGTTCCGTTCCCGCTCGCACCAGAAGCTTCGGCGACCTCGGTGGCGCTTCCGACTCTCTCGCTGCCGACGCTGACTTTTGACTCTCAAGGCCGCTGCGTGGTGCTGGCGCAAGGCAAGCCGACCCAGGTGCTGCGCGACCGATACGTGTCGATTGGCCTCGGCAGCGTGTTTTTGCCCAAGACCGGGCCGGATACCAACCACCTCAGCTTCGACTTCTCGCGGCAGGCCGACGTGGTCCTGACGCCGCGCGACAATTACACGAACACCATCTTCCGAATCGCCTCGCTCACCGGACGCGCCCGGCGCTTTGCCTGGGGCACCTCACCGGATCAGACACTGCCATGAAAGCCGTCGTTCCATCCCCGGTCCGGCGGGAGGCCGGATTCACCATGGTCGAGCTCGCGCTCTGCATCGCGATCATCTCGATCGCCATGGTCGCGATCATGGGCATTCTCCCCGCCGGCATGGGGGTCCAGAAGCAGAACCGCGAGGACAGCATCATCTCCCAGGAGGCCTCACACTGGATGGAGTCCATCCGCAATGGCTCGCTGCTCTTCGACGATGCGACCAACTACGTGGATTTCGTGCAGGTCGGCCAGCAGCGGATCAACTCCCCGGTGATTCAGACCAACATTTTTCCAGGCATCTACCTCAATACGCCCGCGGCCAACGCGATTCCATCCACGATGCGTTTGAGCTATCCCGAGTTGATCCTCGGGCTGTTGTCGCTGCCCAAGTACGACTCCTTTCCCGACGATCAGGCGGCCAAACCGGTAACTGTCACCAACACGGTGTTCGCGGTGGTGCGCGCCCTCACCGGCTCCTTGAACGAAAAGGTGCTGCCCCAGGTGGTCAACGAGAAGCCGGTGGAAAGTCAGTTGTCCTTCGCCTTTCGCTACCTCCTGCGCGTCGAGATCCTTCCGGTAGCCGAGCTTCCAATCGACCGCAGCAATGCCGGCCTCCGTCAGTGGAATGCGCGTCAGCGGAGCCTGTATGATGTTCGCCTGACCTTCGAATGGCCGGTGATCGGCAACGATTTTGCCATCCGTACCGGCGGCAATTCGCGGACCTTCCGAGCGCAGGTGGCAGCACAGGACCGCTACCAGCGCAATATTAAGGGCAATATCCTCGTGGCCCCGAACTCCCCGATCAACCTTCGCCAGATGATCCCGGCGTCTAGTCGTCTTCCGGTCCTCTGAACGGCCATGAAACTCCTTCGTCAATCTCGGTGGGAATCCCGGCGTCAGGCCGCGTTCTCCCTCCTTGAACTCCTGGTGGCCGTTGGCCTCCTCTCGGTGATCGTGCTCGCGCTCTACGCGATGTTCGACCAGACCCAGAAGGCGCTCCATCGCAGCATTGCCCAAACTGACGTCATGGAGGGCGGTCGGTCGGCTTTTGACCTGATCGTCCGGGACGTGGAGCGCGCCCACCCAACCGGGGTCACCGGCCCGGTTGAACTTCCCGTGTACAATTTGCTTGTCCGGAAGTTTCCGCTGGCGGCCCAGTCCGGTCCAGGAAGCCGCGACGTGATCCATCGCGACACCACTTTTTCGGAGTTGTACTACATGCTGCCGATCCGCGACCGCCTCTGGTCGGCCGCGGGGTTGTTCGTCGCCAGCGATACCGATGCCTCGCAATCGGTGCCGGTAATCAACGGCGTGGAATCGGTCGGCACGTTGTATCGGTACCAGGCGCCATCTACCGTCTTCGTCCGAGGCCCCGGCGCCACCACCGCGCTAGGCAAACTCACGTCGGACTTGGTCAACAACACCAGCTTCGCGCGCAATCGCCGCGCGAGCAATTCCACCCGCCTGCTGGACGGTGTGGTGTTCTTCCGGGCCCTGCCGTATGGCGGCAGCGGTCTGCCCCTGGATGCGGTTTCGATCGCCCCCAATTTGACGCTGACCAACATCGTGATTGCCCGCCCCCAGGGCAGTCCGCAGACCTTTCTCACGACCTTCACCGGAGCGGCCATGCCTAGCGCGGTGGAGGTTGAGTTCGGAGTGCTGCCTCCCAAATCCCTCATCCAGTACCGGTCTGTTCCGGACAACCTGAAGGCCGGCTACCTCACCAAGCACGCCGCCGAAGTTCTTTTGTTCCGTCAGCGGATCGCGCTCCGCTCCGCCATCCCATGAAGACTACCGTCGCCCATCGCCGCCGGGGCATCGCGCTGGTCATCACCCTGATCATGCTCTCGGTGGTGACGATCACCGCCGTCGCCTTCCTGGCCGTCACCAGCCGCGAGCGCGGCGCCGTGGCCGCCAGCGGGGAACAGATTGATGCCCGGTACGCCACCGATGCCGCCTTCGGCAAGGCCCAGGCGGAAATCACCTCCCGCATCCTCGCCTACGGAAACCCCAATGCGTTTCCGTACATGGTATCGACCAACTTTATCAATCCGCGGTTCGATTCCACGCTCCAGTCCTATGCGGACATCGGCATCTTCGATCTGTTGACCAACGTCAACTACCTCAAGAATCCGGCAGTCAACGGCACCTTCGACCTCGGTTCGCTGAATGACCGCCGGCTGTACCGGCGCATGCTGGCGAATCTGTTCTACCAACCACGCCCGCCGGTGTTCGTGCAGACCAATCGCGACACGCGGTTCCCGCCGGATTTCCGTTTCTACCTCGATCTCAACCGCAACGGCCGCTACGAGTCCAACGGCTTCGTCCGGCTGACCGACCGTTTCGGCAGCACCAACCGTCAGCCGGTGGCGTTTCAGGTGGGCGATCCCGAATGGATCGGCGTGCTCGAGTATCCTGACGCGCCGCACTCCGGTACCAACCGATTCGTCGCCCGCTACGCCTACGTCGTGGTACCGACCGGCCGCACGCTGGATCTCAACACCGCCTTC
Organism: Verrucomicrobiota bacterium; assembly: GCA_025354845.1. GTDB lineage: Bacteria > Verrucomicrobiota > Verrucomicrobiia > Limisphaerales > UBA9464 > CAIVQB01. Next base: position 3,333 of record JANXMD010000007.1, read on the forward strand.
AACGCCGCCAAAAATCAGGACACTCCCTCGACCGGCTACCTCCGCAATCAGGGCGTCGGCTCCTGGGAATTGAACCTCGCGGGGTTCCTGAGTGACCTGAATACCAACGTCTGGCCTGCCCTCTCGGCGTCCGACTACGTGTACGGCACCACCGCGGGCTCGCAGAACATCGGCATGGCCTTTGAAGATGCCGGAAAATTCCTCGCCTATCGACAGACGATCCCGGGCCGTAGTGCCACCTCACCGCTGGGAACCGCTGTCGACCTGTTTAACACCGAGGCGGGTGTGACCGTTACCCCGGCCACGACGGCTCGATTCAACTTCGACCGCGTGGATTACTATTCCGACGGCCCCGTGATGAGCTCGCTGGCACAGGTTCTCAACCCAACCCTGGCGGCGAACAGCGACCAGGCGGGCAAAGTTTGGTCGGGCGGTGACTCCGCCAACGGCCTCAGCGAGATCAACGACGTGTTCTCGGTTGAAGCCCGCACGGCGGACGTCACCCGCGGTACGCTGGCTCAGAAGCTCACCGGCCAAACCGCGGCCACCTCGACCAACAGCTCGTACGACAAATACAGCTACTATCGTCTGCTTGGCCAGGCGGGC
>JANXMD010000027.1 GCA_025354845.1 Verrucomicrobiota bacterium
CACCTCCAGAGCACCCGGGAGAACAACCGCCGAGGGCTGGACCAGCTTCAAGCCGGGTTCCGGTTGCTCGGGTTGGACTATGTGGAGTCGCACGCCAACTTTGTGCTGGTGCGGGTTGGGGATGGGGCCGGGGTGTTTACGGGACTGCAGAAGCTCGGAGTCATTACCCGCCCCATGGGCTCCTATCAGCTGCCAGAGTGGATCCGCATCTCGGTTGGAACCGCCGCCGAGAACGACCGGGCGCTGCGAGCCTTGAGCGCGGTCCTGAACAAGGCCTGAGTGGCTTTGGGCCTTGGACTTTGGACTTTGGACTCATTCAGTCGAGGCTTGCACCCGTCGGCTGGACAACGATTCTCTCGGCCGCCATGTCGAAATCGACTGATTCCAAGAACGGTGCCTCGGATCCTTTGCTGATCCTGATCGCCGCACTGTTGCTGCTCACCGTTGTTGCCACCCTGTATTTCGCGTTCACGGGGCCGGCCAAGGAGTTTGTCCACGAGCCCGCGCCGCATCCCCGTCCGGTGATTCAGGATGAGCCCCACGTAGTGATCGTGACCCGTGAGGGCGCGCCCGCCGGTCACGGTGCCGCCGTGCCGAATCCCGCCGCGGAAGCCGTGCACGCCCCCGCGGCGGAGAAGCCGGCTGAAAAGACGGCTGCGACCCCTGCAGTGGCCGCGGTCGCCGCCGCCCCGGTGGTCGCCGCTTCGGCGGATGGTAAGATTCACGGGCGTGTGATTTTGAAGGGCACGCCGCCCGCCGAGCGCGTCATCGCCGGCGTGACATCCAATTCCAAATGTGGTCCGGCCTCCACCGGACCGGCTCCCACCACCCGCGGCTACGTGGTGGGTGCGAATGGCGGCCTGCGTTACGCGCTGGTCCGCATCGTCAGCGCTCCCGCCGGCGCCGGCAAGGCAGCCGAGGCGCCGCTCATCGACCAGAAGGGCTGCATGTACGAGCCCTATGTGAACGCCGTGCTGGTGGGCCAGCCGTTCAAGATTCGAAATTCCGACACCTTCATGCACAACGTCGCGGCCGCCGCGAAACTCAACAAGGGCTTCAACTTCGCCCAGGCCAATGAGGGGCAGGTGAACGAGAAGGTTTTTGAGAAGGCGGAACTGGGCGTGAAGCTCCAGTGCAACGTGCATCCCTGGATGCTCGCCTACCTGCACGTGCTCGAGAATCCGTTCTTTGCCGTCACCGACGACAAGGGTGAGTTCACCCTCCCCGATGGCCTGCCTGCTGGAAAGTACACGCTCGAGGTTAGCCACCTGAAGGCTGGCATGGTGTCCGTCGAGATCGAAGTGGGCGCCGGCAAGGGTGCATCGGTGGCTTTCGAGCTCGCGGTCAAGTAACCGCAATCCTTCCTCTTCAACGCCGCTCCGGAATTTCCGGGGCGGCGTTTTCATTGGAACAAGAGCTCCGAATTCGTGTCATTCCGTGGAATTCGTGTCGTCTTTGCCGGGGGTGTTCCTCAGATGGCCGGCTTTTACCTTCCGCCAAGGCTTGGGTTTGAGGCACCATGATCGCCATGTCGGGTCTTATCGCCATCGTCGGCCGTCCCAATGTCGGCAAGTCGGCGTTGTTCAATCGTATTGTCCGGAAACGGATCGCCATCGTCCATGATATGCCGGGCGTGACGCGCGATCGCGTCACCGCCGAGGCCGAGTGGCAGGGGCGTCCGTTCACGCTCGTGGACACCGGCGGCATTGGTCTCATGCGCCGGGAGAAGTCGGAGGACGTCATCATCCAGGCCGCCTTCGACCAGGTGCAGATCGCCATCGATTCGGCTGACCTGATCCTCCTCGTCGTCAACGTCCAGGAGGGCATCGTTCCCCTGGACACCGAGGTCGCCAAGCGCCTTCGAGTCGCCGGGAAGCCGGTGGTGGTGGTGGTCAACAAGGTGGACACCTACCGCGCGGAGGCTGGGGCCACCGAATTTTCAGCGCTGGGTTTCGAACGAATCCTGCCGGTGTCGGCGATCCATGGTGAGGGCATCGATCCTCTCATGGAGGAGGTGCTCAAACACCTGCCCAAGCCCACCGAGGAGGAGCTCACTGCCGTGCGTGTGGCGCGCGAGATTGCGGTCCGCGAGGCGGCGGGTGAGGACATTTCGGCGACCAAAGAGCGTCACGACAATCCGAACCGTCCCAAGCGCATCGCCATCGTGGGCCGGCCGAACGTCGGGAAATCCTCGATGATCAACCGGCTGACGAATTCGAAGCGGGTCATCGTCAGCCCGATCGCGGGCACGACGCGCGATTCCGTGGACGTTCCGTTTGAGGTGGATACCGACGGCGTTCGCTCGCGTTACGTCCTGGTCGACACCGCCGGCGTGCGCAAGGCGCGACGAATCGATGACACCGTGGAATACTTCAGCGTCGAGCGCACCAAGGACGCCATCGCTCGTTGCGACATCGCGGTCCTCGTGCTGGACGCCGAGGGCGGGATCCTCGAGCAGGACAAGAAGATCGCGGATATCATCACCGAGAACCGCCGCGCCTGCATCGTGGTGGTGAACAAGTGGGATCTGGTCGCCGAGGCGGTTCGCACGGCGCGCGAGGCCGAGATCGAGGCCCGAAAGAGCAAGGATCCAAGCCGCGGCAAAAAGATGACCACCCTTTCCGAATTCGGGGATTGGGTTCAGGAAAAGCTGTTCTTCCTCGACTACGCGCCGGTCATTTTCACCTCGGCGAAGGACGGGTTCCAGATGGACCGGCTGCTGGAAGCGATTCGCTACGTCGGTGCTCAGCTCCTGCAGAAGGTGCCCACCGCCATCCTCAATCGAACCTTGCAGGCCAGTATCGAGCGTCGTCAGCCGGTGAGCGATCTCGGTCACCGACTGAAGTTCTATTACGCGACCCAGGTTCGCTCGTCCCCTCCCACCTTCCTGCTCTTCGTCAACCGCGACGAGTTGCTGAACGTCGCGTACGACAAGTACCTTCAGGGCGAACTCCGCAAGGCGTTCGGCTTTGAGGGCTGCCCTCTGGTGCTGGTGCCGAAGCCGCGTCCCAAGACCATTGAGTCCTTCCGGAAATTTGCACCGGTCGGCGGTAGCGGGGCCGGCAAGGGTCGAGGGGCACGCCGCAAGGGGCCTCGTGACACCAGGAAACCCGGAATGGGAATCCAGGGGCCTCGTCCGAAGATGGGGGTCCCCGGGATAGCCGGAGCCCCGTCCGTTGCGGGCAAGTTTCCGAAGGCTGGGGCGCCGGGAATATCGGTAAAACCGAATAAGCCGGGCGGGTTCAAGAGACCCAAGCTTGGCGGCAAAGCGCGGAGCAAGTCTGTGGGCCGGTTTGACACCAAGTTTGGCGCAAAGCCGGGCAAGAAGCCCAGCGGCAAGCCCGGTGGTAAGCCTAGCGCCAAGCGCCGGTAAGGCGTCGCCTCAGGGCTTCGGTTTCATTCCTGGGTCAGGCTCGGGTGTCGCACTGGAACTAGCCTGTGCGCTGTCGAAGGCCTGACGGATTTGTTCCACGCGCTTCCGATTGGTCCCAAGGTCCGAATAGCCCACACGGGAGGCCGAACGGATGTGAATTTTGCCGCCATTCGGCTCGATTAAAAAATCGACGTCGTCCACAAAGCGCAGCAACGCCGTCGTGTATTCGGCTCGAAAGTAATTGGGTCGCTCATCGGCAATGCGCGCGCGCGGCATGGACCGGACCACCTGTTTCAACCGCTTCAGCGCCTCCTCCGGAGACCCCGTGTACGTGAGCGGCGGCACCTGATGGCCCGGGTCGGGATCCTGACTGCAAAGGCAATTGGGCGAGGGAGGGCAGGGGGGAAGCCCGCTGCCGGCTGTCGGTAACGCTTGCACAAATTCGGATCCGATACGGCAGCTCAGCGCGCTCAATCCCACCAAGGCTGCGCCCATCAGGACGCACCCGACGCGGAAAACGCCCCATAGAATTCGTCGAGCCGTTCGCACGGGGCCACCGTACCACGAGAGATCGAAAATGCATCCCCAAGGTGTGTCGGCCACATTGCAGCGGCCCAGTTGACACTTCCAATGGGGTGGTGACACTGGAGGTTCTCAATCGTTATGGCCGAACCGAAAACCAACGAGCTCATGGAAAAGCTCGTCAGCCTCTGCAAACGCCGGGGGTTCATCTACCAATCCTCCGAAATCTACGGCGGCATCAATGGCTTTTGGGATTACGGTCCGCTGGGCGCTGAGCTGAAGCGCAACGTGAAGGATCACTGGTGGAAGACGATCGTGCATCATCGCGATGACGTCTCGGGCCTGGAGGCCACCATCATCATGCATCCGGAGATCTGGAGGGCGTCGGGCCATGTGGCCACCTTCACCGATCCGATGTGCGACTGCCTGCTCACCCGCAAACGCTTTCGGGCCGATCAGATCGATTCCCAATCCGGCACCGTTTATTTTTACGCAGGAGCGAACGAACCGGGTACCGGTAAGGAAGTGGCCGAGCCCTATTCCGTGCTTCTCCCTGCTGGCAAGCCTCCGGAGAGCGCCCG
>JANXMD010000028.1 GCA_025354845.1 Verrucomicrobiota bacterium
AGGATCGGCGTTCCGCCAGAACACTGGATGGCATTGCACTCGCGGCGATAGAGCCGTACGGGATCCCCGGCCATTCCCTGGATGAAGGCCCCGGCCACAAACCGCCGTCCGCGGGACAGACTGTTCACCAGACCCAGCACCTCCGACCGTTCCTCCGGGGTCAGAAGATTGGTGTAGCCCGTGTCCATGTTGACCGCTGGGGTGAGACCGGCTGCCCAAGTGCGTTCCACGAGGCGGCCATACCCATCCCAATCGATGCGGCCGTCGTCCCGAAAGGGTAGCAGCACAGCGGAAATGCCCTCGACAGGCCGTCGCCAGCGGGGCTCGGGAATCTTCATCAGCCCTGAGCAAACCGGAGCAAGCCGCGAACGAGAAGGTGGAAAATGAGCAATTCGAGGCAGGGTTCGAGCGTCGCAACGGAGTCGACGGCGACCCAATGCTCACTTGGAGCACGCTTGACGCCCCGCAGGCGGGTTTCTAACGTGTCCGTCCGGGTCGGTGGTCGTAGATCAATGGTAGATCCCCAGATTGTGGTTCTGGTTGTTGCGGGTTCGAGTCCCGTCGGCCACCCCACCCCCCCTCTTTTTTGTCCCCAGCGGAAGGCCTTGTCCTTCCGCGCGCCTTCTTCCCCTTCCGGAGCGCCGGCATCCTGCCGGCCTGATGGATGGAATTTGGAACGCAGGAACGCAAGCGGGAGAACAACGAAGACGCGATGGCGCAAAGATTTTGGACTTTGGATTCATCACCCCCGGTAGCGCGAGGCTTTGCCGAGCGTGGTGTGTCGGCGGCTGATGGAGCGCCGCGAAACCGTCGCCCACCGCTTGCTGAAATGCTGAAATACTGATAGTATGAAAGAATGAATCCATGATCAAGGTTGTCAGCATCAACGAGCGTGGAACGCTCACCTTGCCCAAGGATCTTCGGCAGCGGCTGGGAATCACGGCCAGCGGCCAGGTAGTCGTCGAGGAAACCGACGGCGGCCTTTTGCTGCGGCCTGGGGTCACGGTTCCGGTCGAGATTTATTCAGCCAAGCGGATTGCGGAGTTCGAGCGTCACAACGACTCAGCGCTCGCCGGCTTCAAGCTCAAGCGATGAGGGTCTTCCTGGACGCCAACATCTTGTTCTCAGGCGCGCAGCCGCATTCCCGGATGCGCGCCTTTTTGCAAATCCTTTTCAAGAGGGCGGTGTGTTTGACCAACGCCTACGCCTTGGAGGAAGTCCGTCGAAACCTCGCTCTGAAATACCCGGAGGCACTTCCGCACTTCGAGACACTGGCAAAGAAGTACGAGTTGACCGCGTCCTCCTCGGCCGAATTGTCCGTACCGCTGAAGGAGAAGGATCAACCGATTCTCTCCGGTGCGATCGCAGGCAAAGCGACTCACCTGATGACCGGTGACCAGACGGATTTCGGCCACCTCTTTGGAAAGACCGTCGAGGGCGTCATGGTGGTTTCGCCCAAGATGCTCGCGGAAGAACTGGTCGAACTCGGCTGGCTCTAGCCGCTGAAACGAACGAAACCATCCCTGCCCGAAGGTTACTTCCAGCCCCATCAGGGGAAGGCATCCTTGTAGCGTCGAGGGCCATCGTAGGCACGAGCCGCAAAGGGGCGGCATCGTCAGGGACAAGCCGCTCCGACGGAGCTTGGAACTCCAATTGGTTTCACGGCTACAACGAGGCCGCGCCTACGGTGCTGGGTCCAAAATCCTCGCCGGTCACCACCAATCCACCGGATTTCCGCGTTGACCTGGTGTGTTTGGCTGTCATCATACAGCCGTAAAGTTCCTCAATCGTTCACGCCATGAGTCCCAAGCTGCATCTCCAGATCGACGAACGGTCGGGCGTGCCGGTGTACCGGCAGATGATGGATCAGTTTAAGTACTACGTGGCGGGCGGCATGCTCCGTCCGGGCGACCAGATCCCCTCGATTCGCGAATTGGCGGCGGCGTTGTCGGTCAATCCCACCACGGTGGTGAAAGCGTACACCGAGTTGGAGCGGGCCGGAGTGATTGAGAAGCGTCACGGCAAAGGGGCATTCGTTTCCGAGAATGCACACGCCTTGACTGCGGCAGAACAGGAGACCGCACTTCGCCGCTCGGCGAAACAACTGGCGGTCGAGGCCACTCAATTGCAGGTGCCGTCGCCCAAGGTGCTCCACGTCGTCCGCGAGGAACTGGGGGCTCTCGCCTCCGAACGCACGGCCGAAACGCCACCGATCAAGTTCGCGGTCGTCTCCGGCGGCGCCTGAATTCCTTCCCTCCGCCGCCCGGATTGCGGCCGGCCTTCCACCGAGTCCTATGGAACCCGTCATCCACGCTTCCGGTCTTTCCAAGACCTTCCGCGGCGGCGTGGTGGCGGTCTCGGGGTTCGATCTCCAAGTCCACGAAGGCGAGGTTTATGGCCTGATTGGACGCAACGGCGCGGGAAAGACCACTGCGCTTAAGGTCCTTACCGGGCTGCTTCGGCCGGATACCGGGAGCGCACGGGTCCTCGGTCAATCGCTCTGGACCGCTCCGATGGAACATCGCCAGCACGTGGCCTACGTGTCGCAAGGTCAACAGGTCCCCGGCTGGATGTCGCTGAACGACCTCAGCCGCTTCGCTGCCAATCTGTATGATCGTTGGGATGACGGACTCCTGCGCCAACACGCGCGGCGATGGGATTTGCCGATGACCCAGGCCATCACCAGCCTGTCGGGCGGCAATCAGCGGCTCGCCGCCCTGGCCGTCGCGCTGTCCAGCCGGCCCAAGGTGTTGCTCCTCGATGAACCCGCCGCCGGACTCGATCCCGTGGCGCGTCGCGAGCTGAACACCTGTCTCATCGAGGTCTTATTGCGTGGCACGGGATGCACCATCCTGCTCTCGACGCACCTGCTCGGCGACCTGGAGCGACTGGCCACCCAGGTGGGCATCATGGACCGCGGACGTATCGTCGCCGCGGGCGCGGTCGAGGACTGGCAGCGAACCATGCGCCGCGTGCAGGTGGTGTTCGCCGAGCCCGAAGCACCGGCGGGGTTTTCCATACCGGGGACGTTGAAGACTCAGCGACTCGGCCCGGTGGTTACCGCACTGGCGAGGGTCACGGATGACGCTCAACTCAACGGTGTCCGCAGTATTCCTGGGGCGCGGGTGAACGTTTTCCCGCTCACCTTGGAGGAGCTTTTCGTGGACTGGTTTCGGGACCCCGAACCCGTGGGGGGCCCGGTCCAGCATACCGCAATCGATTCAGGTCAGCCCGGATTCCCAGCCTAGGCGGCGGCGAAAACTAGTGTGGGCCTTCGAGCCGTCGAGGCAGTCGCACCCGAGCGACGGGAGCGCGATGCCAAGGGAACCGGGCTGACCCTGAATCGGAATTCCAGACGATTCACGCCCTCGGGTGGATTCAGTAATCCTTTCAAACACGGGAAGGGAGACCTGGCGCCCCAAGGGGCCGAGGCTGATTTTTCTGCATCCAAATCCGGCCCTGATGTCGGATTATGGGTGTTGCTGTGCTGACGCCCGATGCCAATCCCGACCCAGGCGACCCCATCCCCTTTCCGGGGTCGGGGCGCCTGGCGTCGGTGACACCGGAGTTCCGCCCCGGTGGCACCGCCAGCCCGGCGACGGCCGCAACCGATGCTCGCCTGCTTGCCGAGATCGCAGCGGGTCACGCCGGCTCACTCGCCGAGCTCTATCGCTCCCGCGGCGGTGCGATCCTCGCCCTGCTCCTGCGGATGCTCGGCGATAGCATGGAGGCCGAGGAGGTCCTCCAGGATACCTTTGTCCGCATTTGGCAACGGGCCAGCACGTATCAAGCCGCCCAATCGGGACCCTTCACGTGGATGATTCTTCTGGCCCGCGGTCTGGCCATCGAGCGTCTGCGCACCCGGGCGCGCCGGGCGACGCTTCGCGCCACGGTGGCGTCCGAATCGGTGGAACCCGACTGGCTTCAGCCGGAGGCGGCGAGCCCCACCGATGGGTTCTCCACGCTGGTATCTCGCGAGCAGACCGGCCGCGTGGACGAGGCGCTCTCCAGTCTTCCGGCCGAGCAGCGTTTGACGCTGGAACTCGCCTTCTTCAAGGGCTGCACCCAGGAGGAAATCGCCCATACCACCGGGCAGCCGTTGGGAACCGTCAAAGCCCGCATCCGGCGGGGTATGCTCGCGCTTCGGCGTCGGCTGAAAGGAATTCATGAGTGAGTCCGTACAACCCCTTCCCCCCGAAACCGGCGAGGCCCTGAGCCTCTACGTGCTGGATCTTCTGCCGGCGGACGAGCGCGTCGCCCTGGAGTCGCAGCTCGCCGCAGATCCGGCGCTGCGACGCGAGCTCCGGGAGCTGCAGGGCACGCTCGACGGCTGGGTGCAGTCCCTGCCGGCGCGTCCGGCGCCGCTGCATGTGTGGGGGCGGATCGCGGCCACCGTCCGTTCGGCTGAGGCCCCGGTGTTTGCCACAAACCACCCGACGATGGAGCGTCGCGGTTGGACTTGGGGGTGGCAGGCACTCGGGGCCGCAGCCTGTCTCACCGCCGGCATGGCGCTGCACGCTTGGTGGTCCGGTTCCAGCCGTATTCGGACCGCTGAGTCGTCACCCCTCGCCTCCGATACCAGCCCCGCGGCGAGCGGGACAGCCACCCGGCAACCCCACCTGGCGACCGACGCCGCGGGATCCAGCATTCGCCAAGGAGAGCCCCCGGGGTTGGCGTCGGAGGGGATCCTTCACTCGTCTGGAGGGGCCGTTTCGTCTGGAGGAGGC
>JANXMD010000036.1 GCA_025354845.1 Verrucomicrobiota bacterium
TGGATCGGCGGACACACCGTTCCACTTCGACGCCTGAAGGACGGGCGTTTTTCCAGCATCGCCGGAACCAACGGTCTGCCCGTCGGCAAGGTCTTTGGCATCGTGGACGACCAGATGGGATCCTGGTGGCTGCCGTCCAACCACGGCGTCGCACGGATTTCCAAGGCGGCTCTCGACGCGGTGGCGGACGGACGCCAGAGCCAACTCACCGGCCAGTTATTCCTGGTGAGCGACGGACTGCCGAGCGTCGAATGCGTTTCAGGATTCCAGAACACCTGCCTGAGAGACAGCACCGGCACCCTGTGGTTCAGCACCCGGAAAGGCCCCGCTACGATCGATCCAGCTACCCTGGTGCTGGATCGAACGCCGCCCAACGTGTTCATCGACCGATTCCGCGTGGAGGATCCCATCGGACGCCAGTTCTATCAGACGCTCACCGCGGACGCCCCGGTGTTGGTCCCACCAGGCCAGCACGAGATCGCCATCCTCTTCAGCGTCCCGGCACTGCGTGCGGCGGAAAAGGCCTCCACCTCCTACCGCATCGACGGACGCGACACCAGTTGGCGCGATCTCGGGGGCGCTCGCAGCGTGTACTTCTATCCGCCCGGACCGGGAGCCTATCGAATCCGCTTCCGAGCGGTGAACGCTGACGGGTTCGGCCCCGGCAACGAAACCGTGCTGCGATTCGTCATTCAGCCTTTCTTCTGGCAAACCTTCGGGTTCCGGTTTCTTACCCTGGCGGGCCTGGTCGGGGGCGTTGGCAGCGTCGCCGTGCAGTTGGGCCGTCGGAGGTTGCGGCTACGGGTGGAGGAACTCGAGCGGCGGGAAGTCATCGAGCGTGAGCGCCTGCGCCTAGGAAGTATCCTCGAAGTCACCTCCGACCTCGTCGCCTTCGCCAGTCCGCAAGGCTCACTGGAATACCTCAACGGCGCCGGAAGAAGGCTGCTGGGAATCGGCCCCACGGACTCGCTAGCCTCGCTGCAGATCACCACGCCCTTTGACACACCCAGCGCTCTCCGGCTGTCCACCGAGGGACTCCCTGAGGCGATGCGGACCGGGACCTGGATGGCGGACCTCAATCTTCGGGGCGCCAACGACCGATCCATTCCAGTCTCCCTGACTCTCACCGTGGCACGCGATCCGGCGGACCGTGTGCTTTGGAGTTGTCTCATCGCCCACGACATCACGGAACGCACGATCGCCAAACAATCCCTGCTGGAATTAAACCAACGCTACGCCCGGCACGAGGCCGCGCTCAGCACCCTCAGCCGAAGCTACGCGCTGGCCCCGGAGAATCTCGGCAAGGTGCTTCGCGAAATCGCGGAGGTCGTTGCCTGGACCCTCGACATCGAACGGGTCGGCGTCTGGACCTACGTACGCTCGCACAACGGGCTGCTTTGCCTCGAGCTCTTCGAGCGACACAGCAGCCGGCACTCCGAGGGACAGGAACTGGACCGCAACGGACACGAATCGTACTTCGCCGCCATGGAGGCATCGGAGGTGATCGCGGTTCCCTCGGTGGCCTCGGATTCCAGAACCTCCGAGCTCGCCGCCAACTCCCTCCTCCCGGCCGGGGTCGGGGCCCTCCTGAATACGCCGATCCGGTCTCGCGACGGCAAAAGCGGCGTCCTCTGCTGCGAACACCTCGGCGAGTCCCGCGCCTGGACCTCCGACGAACAAACGTTCGCCATCGCGGTGGCCAACCTCCTCTCCCTGATTTTCGCGCAATTGGAGGAGCAGAAGCTCGAAACCCAGCTCCGCCACACGCAGAAGCTTGAGGCCCTCGGGACCCTTGCTGGCGGCATTGCCCACGACTTCAACAACATCCTGGGCGCAATCATCTCCTTCACCGAACTGGCCCGCATGGACCACCCCCGGGACACCGAGCTCCAGGAAAACCTCGGTGAGGTGCTCAAGGCCTGCAATCGCGCTACCGGACTCGTCCGCCAGATCCTCGCCTTCAGCCGGCGTCAAGATCCCGTGCGCGTGCCCATGCCGTTGCCCCCGGTTGTCCGCGAAGCGCTCAAACTCATTCGGTCCACCGTGCCGGCGAGCATCGAGATCGAGGTGCAGATCGAAAGCGACCTGCCACCGGTCCTGGCCGACGCCAACCAGATCCATCAGGTCATCGTCAACCTCTGCGCCAACGCGGAATATGCCATGCGCGGTCAGTCGGGACTCCTCAAGGTTACCCTGCAGCGGGCACCCGACACCGACAGCAACGGCGGTCGCATGGTCCGAATCACCATCAGCGACACGGGTCACGGCATGAGCGAGGCCATGATGCGTCGTATCTTCGACCCCTTCTTCACCACCAAGGGGCCTGGTGAAGGCACTGGTCTCGGCCTCGCGGTCGTCCACGGCATCATCGAGGAACACAAGGGCACCATCGAAGTGGAGAGCAAGGTCGGAGGCGGCAGCACCTTCCGGATCGCGCTTCCCGTGTCCGGGAGCGCCAAACCCGATCGTCTTGCGGAGCCGGTGCGACGGGTCCCCGGGAACGGCCAGCGGATCCTCTTCATCGACGACGAGGACGCTCTACTCGCGAGTGCCGCCCAACTGCTCGAATTTCAAGGCTTCCGCGTTGAAGGCTGCGGGGACCCGGAGGCCGCACTCGACCTCGTCCGACGCGATCCGCAACGCTTCGATGCCGTCCTCTCCGACCTCTCCATGCCACGGGTCAGCGGCATGGATGTCGCCCGGCAGATCCTGTTGGCGGCGCCCGACATGCCGGTGCTCCTCATGACCGGCTATGCGGGCGATCTCACCCTGGATGAGGTTAGGGCGGTCGGTATCTACGACCTCATTCTCAAGCCGATCGACTTTCCCACCCTGGCCGCCAAGTTGGCCGCGGCCTGCGCGCTTTCCGCCAAATCCAAAAGCCAAAACCAACCATCCCGGGACGACGTCTGATTCCAACGTTCCAGGGGTCTCCGCTCCTGATGCCCCGCGAGCCTTCACGACCCAGTGGGTGACGCCCTGAGGCGCGATAACTTCATTCTGGCCGCAGGACCGGCTTTTGAG
>JANXMD010000055.1 GCA_025354845.1 Verrucomicrobiota bacterium
AGGCGAACTTCGTCTGGAACTCCGCAATCAAAGGGCAACTGTGGGCCTCGAAGCAGTCGCCGAGGGAAGCGTGCAATCGTTTGGCGCCCTCACCGCGGCACTGGACCCCTTGCCGGCAGGGGCCCGCTGGGAAGTGCTCACCGGAAACCGGCTGATACTTCACCTGCCCGCGTCGCCCGACCGACTCACCACGCGTCTCACGCTTTCCAAGTCACCGCCTGCAGCCCTCGTCGAGGCGCGCTCCCGCGGGGAGCTGCGCCCTCGTACTGAGGACACCGCTCTCCTCTCCGCCGCCACGGAATCCGTAGGACACGCGTCCCCTCGGCACGCGCAATGGGCATCCGTGATCGAGACCACCGGCAAAATGGGGGACACAGACAGTGCCTACGCGGTCGACAGCATTCCGCTTCCCGAGAACAACCCCTGGCATTCCTGGCTGCGACCAGGCGGGTTCGATTTCTTTCCCGACGGCGACCGCTGTGCCGTCTGCACCTGGAGCGGCGACGTGTGGATCGCCTCCGGAATGAAGGGGGACCTCGGCCACATCCGCTGGCGCCGCTTCGCCGCCGGCTTGTTCCAGCCCCTCGGATTGAAGATTGTACAGAACCAGATCCACGTGCTCGGTCGCGATCAGATCACGCGACTCGTCGATCTCGACGGCGACGGCGAGGCCGATCGGTATGAGAACTTCAACAACGACGTGAGCATCACGCCGAACTTCCATGAGTTCGCACTCGATCTTCACGCCGACCAGGCGGGGAACTTCTATTTCACCAAGGGCGGGCCGTTGCTCGGAACCGAATACTGGGACCCCATCAGTGCGCACAACGGTTGCGTCCTTAAGGTCAGCGCCGACGGTCGGCGACTCGAGATTCTCGCCAGCGGACTGCGCGCGCCGAATGGGTCGGCCGTGGGGCCGGACGGTCAGGTCACCTGCAGCGACAATGAAGGCATCTGGACCCCGGTGTGCCGCCTGAACTGGGTGACGCCCGGTGGTTTCTACGGCGCGATGGGACTCGATCACCGTGCCACCCGGCCGCTGGCCAGCGATCCGCCGTTGTGCTGGCTGCCATTCGCCCTCGACAATTCGTCCGGCGGACAGGTGTGGGCCGATTCCCGCTTCGGCCCCCTGGCCAACAGCCTTCTCCATCTCAGCTACGGCAAGTGCCGCGCCTTCACCGTGCTGCACGAAACCGTGGGCGGCGTCGTTCAAGGGGGGGTCGTGCCCCTGTCATGGAAGTTCGATTCGTCGGCGATGCGGGGTCGCACTCACCCTACGGACGGCAGCGTTTGGGTGGGTGGATTCAAGGGCTGGCAGACCACGGCTCCACGCGACGGGGCCCTGCACCGAGTCCGACCGACCGGCCGCCCTCTGCCCCGACTGATTTCCGTCCACGCCTCGCGAGGTCATCTGCGTCTCGGATTCAACGTGGAGCTCAATCGTACTGTGGTTGCGACACCGGATTCCCTCGACGTCCAGGAGTGGAACTACCGCTGGAGCGACGCCTACGGCTCGAGCCTCTACTCGGTGAACGAACCCGGAAAAGTGATCGGCAAGAAGGGGGAACTCCACGGCGACGCCATCGCGATTCGCACCGTCACTCCGGGAGCGGACGGCCGGTCGCTGGATCTCGCGGTCGATGGGTTGAAGCCGGCGATGCAGGTGATGATTCGCGGATCAGTTGACAGCGCCGATGGCGGGGCTTTGCCGCTCGAGTACTACGGCTCGATTCACCGATTGGAGTAGCCGTCCGTCCTCCGCGCGGCGGTCTCAGAAAGGACAATTTCGGGGAACCTTCGGCCAATTGCAGGAAAGCAGATCGGTGGCGTGCGGCGTAAGAGGATTTGCGTTCTGCGGGTTCGTCATCCTTGACGGGGTCCGGCAGACGAACGCAACCCAACCAACCCGTTACCCTCCATGCTCGCCAACTTCGTGATCTTCGCCGTCGCCGTTGCCCTCGTCCTGGCCTACCTCACGGTGATCCACCTTTGGCTCGGAAACGACAAAACGCCTGCAAACGGCCAGTCCTGATCCATCCCTCGCGGTGGGCGTGGGCTTTCGCTCAAACCGGCGCGTCGCCAGTGTCGG
>JANXMD010000059.1 GCA_025354845.1 Verrucomicrobiota bacterium
CGGTGGAAGAGCTGGCCGTAGCGTTCGGCGGCGTATTTTTGTAGTGCGTACGGTGAAAGCGGCTGCGGTGGCAGTCCCTCGTGCTTGGCGGGCGCCTCCGAATCGCCGTAGATCGAGGACGATGACGCAAACAGAAATCGCTGCACCCTCGCCTCGCGCGCCGCGAGGAGCAGCGTGAGCGTGGCGTCGAGATTCGCCGCGTTGGATTCCGCGGGCAGGGCCACCGAACGCGGCACACTCGGCATGGCGGCGTGGTGGAGAATCCAATCGGTTCCCGGCACGAGTCGCTTCAACAGGCTCGCGTCCCCGACATCGCCGGTCACGACTTCCACGCCGTCACCGGGACGGATCCACGCGAGATTTTCCCGCTGGGATTCGGCGGCCAGGTCGAGGATCACCACGCTCGCCCCACGGCGGGCGAGGGCCTCAGCGAGGTGCGATCCGATAAACCCGGCGCCGCCGGTGACAAGTGCCTTCATCAACGGAAACCCGTCGAACCGATGCGGGCAGAGCACCGGTCGAAGTGGGAGGTGGAAGCAGCCGAAATCATGATTGAAACCCGGGGGAAACATGGCCTGTTCGCCGAGCTTCGGGCAACCGTTGGTTGAGCAATTCCGGGGGTGAAAACCCGATCCGGGTGGAGCCGACACCGATAGTTGAAGACGCGGATCCCCTTTGGAATAAATGGGTGACCGTCAAGGAAATCGGATTCCGGCCGTTCGCCAACGAGTGGCTCCCCAGGACGCCGGATGCTTGACGCTACGGGGTCCATGGGAGAGGACATCGGCATGAAGCTGACCTGGAAAGACCACGAGGAAATTGCCTGGGCCTTGATCGACAAATTCCCCGATCAGGACCCCTTGCGCCTCTCATTCCCGAAGCTGCACGCGTTGGTCTGTGCTCTGGAGGGCTTTGGCGATCGTCCCGAAGCCTCCAACGAGAAGATTCTCGAGAACATCCAGATGGCTTGGTACGAGGAGCGGAAGTAGCCCGTGGGATTCGTCCTGGAGGGAGTGCAACCCGCTGCGGGGGAAAATCCCCCGTTGACGGCGGATCCCATTTTATGCCGTATTCCTGCCCGTCCGTTAAGAACGGCAGTGTCGGTGTCACAACGACGGCTTGAGTGGACGTTGGAACAACCCACGCAACCAGTAACCTGCAGGTGCAGGTTCCCACCACGGCGGTTTGGCGCGGTCAGTCAGTTATGGACAACAATTCGAGGCTCTTCGTGGGCAATCTGTCGTACCAGACCATGGACCGCGACATCCAGGATCACTTCAGCGCTGCTGGAGTGGTTACGAGTGTTAACCTCATGCTCGACAAGTTCACTGGCAAGTCCCGGGGATTTGCCTTCGTTGAATTCAGCACGCCTGACGAGGCGCAAAAGGCCGTGGATCTTTTCCACGGGAAGGACCTTGGTGGTCGTGCACTGACCGTGAACATTGCCCGTCCTCGTGAAGAGCGCGCCCCCGGTGGTGGTGGTGGTGGCGGCGGCGGATTCCGTGGAGGCGGCGGCGGTGGCGGCGGTGGCGGCGGCGGCGGCGGAGACCGTGGGGATCGCGGCGGCGGCGGCGGCGGCGGCGGATACCGTGGGGATCGCGGCGGCGGCGGCGACCGTGGAGGTGGTGGCGGTGGCGGCGGCTGGCGCGGTGATCGCGGCGGCGGCGGCGGCGGCGGTGACCGTTACTGATCCTGATCTGACTCCGTCCATGGGTGCTTGAACCCAGACTTTTCAAAGCCGATCCCTGGTTTCAGGGGTCGGCTTTTTTGCTGTCGCTCCGCAGTCCTGCCTCGAGTGTTTTCGAATCCGACGCACCCTGCTTTTGCGCCAATCCGTTTGACTCAGTCAGGGTGCCTCTCTAGCGTGGTGGGACACATTTCACCTATGTCCGAGTCCAATCCTCCTGTTTCGCCCGCCCCGGCACCGGCACCGGCACCCGTCCCTGAAGCCCCGAAGGCCGCAGCTCCGGATTCCGCTCAAAAGAAACAGACCGTCCGCATCACGCTGCCCCCCAAGCCCGCTGGCGGACCCTCGATTAAGATTCCCGCCCCGGCCGGCGCTGGCGCTCCTGCGGCCCCGGCTGCTGCGGCCCCCGCCGCTCCAGCTGCTGCCGCGGCTCCTGCCAAACCGGCAGCGGCTGCTCCTGCCGCCCCCGCCCCAGTTCCCGCCCGCCCCGCTCCGGTCCAGGCGCGCGCCGCGGCCGGCATTAGTGGCATCGACATCGGCCTCGCCTTCGCCGGCGTGGCGGTTGGCATCGCGGTCGCCGTCGTGATCTTTTTGCAAGCGCCCAAGATCGGTTGATTCCGGTCTCGAACGCGTTCTGCTCCACCGCCCTTTTCCCGCTGAAATCTCCATGGCCTCCGCGCTGATCAAGACCATCACCGGTCAAAACTTTCAGGAAACCGTCGTCGATTCCCCGGTCCCCGTACTGGTGGATTTCTGGGCGGAGTGGTGCGGTCCGTGCCGCATGATCGCTCCGTTGCTCGATGAGTTGGCCGGCGAATACGACGGCCGTGCCGCCATCGGCAAGGTCAACGTCGATTCCGATCAGGACCTCGCCGTGAAGTACGGCATCAGCGGCATTCCCGCCCTGTTGTTCTTCAAGAAGGGTCAGGTGGTGGGTCAGGTGGTCGGGCTCCGCTCCAAGAAGGATCTCAAGGCAGCCCTGGAGTCTGCCATCACTGCCGTCGTTTGATCGCGGATTCCTGTCAGGCCGAATCGGCCTCCAAGGTCTCCTGAAAACGCAAAACGCCCGGAGCTCCCGGGCGTTTTTGTTTTCCTAACCGCAACTCGGACCGAGGTGGGACCGGGGCTCAGGTGGCTTCGTCGGCGCGGCCGCCGGTCACTAGGAAGAGCACCGCCATGCGCACGGCCAGACCGTTGGTGACCTGCTCCAAAATCACCGACTGCGGTCCGTCGGCGATGTCGCCCTCGATTTCCACCCCGCGATTGATGGGCCCGGGATGCATAATGAGCGTGTCGGGCTTCACCCACTTCATACGCGCCTGATTCAACCCGAACAGCGCGGTGTATTCGCCGAGGCTGGGGAACATGGTGACGCGCTGACGCTCGTGCTGGATGCGCAGGAGATTGACCACGTCCGCATCGCGCAGCGCCTCCTCGAGATTCCAAGTGACGCGGCAGCCCATCTGTTCAAACACCTTTGGTACAAGGGTTGGCGGCCCGCAGAGGGTCACGTTGGCCCCAAGTTTCAGCAGGCCCCAGATGTTCGACCGCGCCACGCGGCTGAAGAGAATGTCGCCGAGGATGGTGACGTTCAGTCCGGCGATGCCGCCCTTGTGTTCGCGGATGGTAAAAAGGTCGAGCAGCCCCTGAGTGGGGTGTTCGTGGGCGCCGTCTCCGGCGTTGATGATGTGGGCGCGGGCAAAGCGCGACAGGTAGTGCGGTGCGCCGCTCGCGCTGTGGCGGAGGATGATGACGTCCGCGTTCAGCGACTCCAGATTGCGGACGGTGTCGCGAAGGGTTTCCCCCTTCTTCAGCGAACTGGCTTCCGCCGAAAAGTTGATGACGTCCGCACTGAGACGCATGGCCGCCAGTTCGAAGCTGATCCGGGTGCGGGTGCTGGGCTCGACGAACAGATTGATCACCGTTTTCCCACGCAATGGCGGTACGCGTTTGATGGCGCGTTCATTGATCGCCTTGAACGACCGGGCGGTGTCGAGGATGAGTGTGAGATCCTCAGCGCCCAAGGATTGCAGATCGAGCAGGTGCTTACGGTTCCACGGTTGGGCTGGCGAGGCGGGGCTCATGCGGGGTCGGCGAGGGTGACGGTGTCGGTGCCGCCCTCCTCCACGAGGCGCACCTGGATACGCTGATTCAGCGCGGTGGGAATGTTTTTGCCGACGAAGTCCGCTCGGATGGGCAGCTCCCGGTGACCGCGGTCGATCAACACGGCAAGCTGCACGCGGGTGGGGCGCCCGAGATCGGCGAGGGCATCGAGGGCGGCCCGGATGGTTCGGCCGTGGAAGAGAACGTCGTCCACCAGGACCACCGTCTTGCCGGTGATGTCTCCGGGGATTTGGGTCGGGCGCAACTGCGGCAGCGAACGCCAGTTGAGGTCGTCGCGGTGCATCGTGACGTCGATGCAGCCGACCGGAACCGAATGACCGACAATCCCGGACAGGGTTGGGCCGATGCGTTCTGCAAGAACTGCTCCACGGCGCTGGATGCCGACCAGGATCAGGTCGCGACAGGTCCCATTGCGTTCAGCGATTTCGTGCGCGATGCGGGCCAGGGTGCGCCCCAATGCCGCGGGATCGAGAAGCACTCCACTCACTGCCGCCTCCCGGAGTTCGGAGTGGCGGGTTGGAGGGCTGGGGGAAGGTGGGGGACTCACTGCGCCTTTGCCGGCTCGCGGGCCGGGATTAAAGGGGCGGGGAGGGGGCTTGCTCGTCAATTCATCCCTGCCGCCGAGTGTCGGGCGCGACGCCATCCGGCACGATGATGCGTGATCCAATCCACCAAGGCGCGCTCAAAGCCGATGTCGAATCCAAGCTTCTCGGACTCGATCCACTTGTGTTTGAGGATCTCCTCTTTCTCAGCCTGAAACTCCCGGTAAAGGGTGGTGTTCTGCAGAAGTGCGCGCGCTTCGCGCCGGAGATCAATGTCGGTGCCCATGGGGTGGCGAAAGGTGTCGCTTTGCCAGAACGTAACGCGAACGTGTCGCGTGTAAACGCATTTCTGGACCTTAGGAATGAGGGTCAGGGATTGCATCGAAGGGCATGCAGGACGAGGGTCGAAGAACCATGACTCGCCCTGCATTTGGACTCCTGCTCTTCGCCTGCAGAATCGGTGTGGCGCTCGCCGCGTTGGGGGGAGTTGTCCTGCCGTCATTGCCGTCATTGGGGGCACCTCAGATCCTCCGCAAAGCTGAAGCGACGCCGCCGCGGTACACGCTTCAGGCGGCACGGACCTGGCATCTGGAGTTGCCCGACGGGGCCCGGTTCGACGCCTCGGGGTTGTTGCTGTGGCCGGATGGTTCGCTGCTGACGGTGAACGACAAGTCACCGGGCGTCTGGCGCATCGTGCTCGGTGACGGCGATCACGCGACCCTGAAATCCACGGGATGGCTCACCGCTCCTCGATTGGCACCAATGGCGGCGGAGAAGACCGGTCCATGGGATTGCGAGGGACTCGCCCGCGATGCGGCGGGTCGGATCTACGTGTGTGAAGAAAATGATCGATGGATCGTGCGACAGGATCCGGTGTCCGGCGTGGTGGATCGACTGCCGATCGACTGGTCCTCGGTGAAACGCTGGTTTGGCGCGGATCGAAACGCGAGTTTTGAAGGAATTGCCATCGGGGCCGGGACCCTCTACGTCGCCAACGAACGCGAGATCGGCCGCATCATCGAGGTGGACCTGGCTACCGCGCAGGTTCGCGGGAGTTTTCAGATCAGCCCGATTGGCGTGACTGCCCGGGATGTGCATTACACGGATCTTTGCTGGTTTGAGGAATCGCTCTGGGTGCTGTGCCGAGAAAGCCGCTGTGTGCTCCGGGTCGATCCCAGTCGTCGAGCGGTGTTGGCGCAGTTCGATTACTTCGAGTTGGAGACCTCCAAGACCAATGCCTACGCGCATCCCTATCCGTACGGATTTGTGGAAGGGCTCGCTGTGGACAAGGACTCGATCTGGCTTTGCGTGGACAACAACGGGTTTCCGCGGGTGGCAGATCGGAATGACCATCGGCCGACCTTGTGGCGTTGTGATCGGCCCGATCGGGTGGCGGTGCAGGGCCAGTGAATTCCTGCTTCATCCGCCGGACACATTTCGGTTAAGCTGACCCTCCGAAATGAGCAAAACTGCACTTCTTTTTGCCGGTCAGGGCGCACAAACCGTAGGCATGGGACGCGATCTGGCGGATGCGTTTCCCGAGGCCAAGGCGCTCTTCGATCAGGCCGACGCCACGCTGGGATACAGCCTCTCGTCCGTCTGCTTCGAGGGACCGGAATCCGAACTGACGCGCACGGAAAATGCCCAACCCGGCATCTACCTGGTGAGCTGGGTCGCCCTGCAACTGCTCCAGAAGCGTGTTCCGGGGCTCGTGTTTGAGGCCACCGCGGGGCTTTCGTTGGGGGAGTTCACGGCACTCGCTGCGGCGGGGGTGATGAGCTTTGAGCAAGGACTTCAGGTGGTCCGGTTACGCGGTCGCTTCATGCAGGAGGCGTGTGAGACCACCCAAGGTGGCATGGCGGCGGTGATCGGCCTCGATGAGGCGGCCACCCGGGAAGTTTGCGAGGCCACCGGAGTGACGTTGGCCAATTTGAATTGCCCGGGGCAGATCGTGATTTCCGGTGCGTCCTCTCTCATTCCGGCCGCGGTCGAGGCGGTCAAGGCCAAGGGAGCCAAGAAGGCCATCCAGTTGCCCGTCGCCGGTGCCTATCACTCGCCCCTCATGGCCGGTGCCCAGCCCAAGCTGGCTTCGGCGCTGGCGGCCCTTTCGATCCGTGATCCGCGCGTTCCGGTGATCGCCAACGTCACCGCCCAACCCCATGGCGCAGGGAGCACGATTGCCGGCGTGGTCGTGCAGCAGGTGACTTCCTCGGTACGCTGGGAAGCTTCCATGCGTTATCTTATCGCCCAGGGCTTCACCCGCTTCATTGAACTCGGACCTGGCAACGCGCTGGCCGGCTTTATGAAGCGCATCGACAAGTCCGTGCAGGTGTTGGGCGTTTCGGACGTGCCTTCGTTGGAGGCCACGGTCGCCGCCTTGTCCGCCTGAGTGGGTCGGATCGGGTGAGCGATTGAATTCTCGCCGTCTTCGTCAAACGCCAAACAAAACGGGCGCCCGAAAATCACTTCGGGCGCCCGGATTGCGAATATCGGGAATCGGGAATCAGGCCTTCGACTTGCCTTCCGACTTGGCGTCGCCCTTGCCTTCGGTTTTCCCTTCGGCTTTTCCGCGCCATCGTAGCCGGGCTTTTTCGTCGGCTGGTGGTCTCCGGCGAGGATGAAGAACGAGCGCATGCCGCCCTGCATGTTCGTCGTCACGAGGTTCCATCCGTCGTGGAGATTGCGCGGCGTGGGATCGGAAAACTGCTGTTTCGCCTGCTGCGTGCCGCTCGCGATCGCCGCGAACTGGTAGCCCGCCGCGTGGTCCGCCTGGTTGCTCACCGGGCGGATCTCCGGCTGGTATTTTGCCGTCTGCGTGCCGATGAGCCCGTGGATGCGCGGCTCGCTCACCGCG
>JANXMD010000063.1 GCA_025354845.1 Verrucomicrobiota bacterium
ATGGGAGATTGCCGAGGCGCTCCGGCGCCGCGTCGAGTTCCAGCGGCTCAATCTCGTATGCGAATGGGGAGGGCTGCCGATGATGGGGGTTGTCCTCTTGCGCAATGTTTTGGCCCACGTGGATGCAACCACTGAACGACAACTCCTGATGCGGATTCGATGCTTCATGCGGCCGGGAGGGATGCTGCTCCTGGGTGAAGCGGAGTCACTCAGAGACCCTTCCGGTGACTTTGAGGCCGTGACGAGGGATGGAGCGATTTACTACCGGTTCAGAGCCACCGAATAACTGGAATTCGAATGATTGATGTCAATCAGTTGATTGAGCAGGCGCACAGTCTCACGCCGCTTCCGGCGACGACCGTGCGGTTGGCGCAGTTGGTCTGTAGCCCGGACTGCTACCTCGCGGATGTCGCGGAACTTATCGCGTTTGATCAGGCGCTGACTCTCAAGCTGCTTCGTGCCGCCAACTCGGCAGCCAGTGCGAGTGCGGTGCGATACGGAACGGTGAAAGAGGCGGTTGCCCGCCTTGGAACTGCGCAGGTCCTGGCATTCGCAGTAGCCTGCAGTACTCGGCCTTTTCTTCAGTCCACCGTGCCGGGATACGGATTGGACGAGGGAGCGCTCTGGCGGCATTCCGTCGCTTCGGCGGTGGCGGCGGAGGTGGTACCCGAGATCTGCCGCGTGGAGGTGCCGCCCGAATCGTTCACCGCCGCGCTGCTCCACGATGTGGGCAAGCTGGTGATGGGCCGATTCCTGACACCGGAGGTCCGCGGCTATCTCCGGCGCGCCTACGAGGTGGATAAGGTCGCTCCACGGGAGGCTGAGAGCATGGTGCTAAAGGTGCATCACGGCGAACTGGGCGGGATTATCGCGCAACACTGGAAACTTCCGGTCCGAGTTGTTCAGGGAATTACCCACCATCACACACCCGCCCGCGGCATGGATGTCATTTGCGATGTCACCTACCTCGCCAATCAGATTGCCAAGGGGATCGAGGCGAACATTGACGGTCGCCCGTTCGAACTCGTGCTGGAACCGGAGGTCACCGAGCGGCTGGGGATCGCCCCAAAGATTGTTGAAAGCCTTTGCCCCATCGCGGCGCTCCGCTACGCCCAGGTGGGGCGCCGTTATAGCGCCGTCTGACCCAGTTCAGTACCGTTTGTCCAACAACGACCCACCAGCGGCGGTGCGCTCCGCCTCCCTGGGATCAAGCTGACCATGCCCCATCTTACCCAAAACTCGGTGACCCGGTGGCGTCCGTTTCCGAGTGCCCGGATGCTCGGCATCGTCGGGTTTTTGGCACCAGATTTCCAGATCCTGGTCGACGTCAGCGTCAATCCGTGGGCGGAGTGACCGACCAAACGATCGGGTTCCCTTCCACACTGGAATAAAAACGGTCCGCCGGTTCCGGCGGGCCGTTTGATCTTTTGGCTGAAAGGGGTCGCTCAAAGGCTGCGAACGAACCGGTCGAGGCGATCGAGCCCCTTCTCGATGTTCGCCAGGCCGGTGGCATAGCTGATGCGCAGGTAGTCGTCAGCGCCGAAGGCAATGCCCGGGACCGCAGCGACCTTTTCCTTTTCCAGCAACCGTGCGCAGAAGTCTGCGGACTTGAGGCCGGTCTGGGAAATGTTGGGAAAGAGGTAGAACGCGCCCTTGCTGTTGACGCACGAAATACCCGGGATGGTGTTGAGTTTCTGCCAGGCGTACGTACGGCGCTTCGCGTACTCGGCAAGCCACTTGGGCAGATGCTCCTGCGATCCGGTCAGTGCGGCCACGCCACCCTTCTGGGCAAAGGAGCAGGGATTGCTGGTGCTGTGGGACTGCACGGCATCAATCGCCTTGGCAATCGGCTCCGGAGCCGCGAGGAAGCCAAGCCGCCACCCGGTCATGCTCCAGGCCTTGGCGAAGCCGTGAACGATGATGGTGTGGTCCTGGTGGGCCTGGCTGAAGCTGGCAACGCTCTTCACCACCGCGCCATCGTAGGTGAGGTGCTCGTAGATCTC
>JANXMD010000104.1 GCA_025354845.1 Verrucomicrobiota bacterium
CGGATCGCTTCCTCCTTGTGACGTCGCATTGAAGCCATCTGGGGCACGGTCCAATCGCGCGCAGTCAGCAGCCCGGAGTGAGTGGCCTCCAACGCGGCGCGCGCACCCTCGGGACGCGTGATCAGCCCCGCCACCGCCCACTGGCGCGCCCCTGGCTTAAGGTGCGGCAGGGCATGGGTCAGCGCCGCCAACGCCTCGGGATTTCGCTGGCGAACAATGGCCCCCACTCCCGCGCGTTGGACGGATTCCGATTGGGCCGCGTCCAGCAACGGAAGAAGTCTGTCCTTCGAGGAATCCCAGGGCACTTGCGACAGCAGGGTCACGGAGTCGGCAAATCCCTTCTCTCCGTCGCCCGCGGCCACCATCGCCTGCGCTCGGGTGATGATCGGAGTCAAGGCAGGCAGCAGGGAACGTCCCCAGGTGGCCTCCAGCGCGGTGGCACCCAATCGAACGGCCAGCAGAGGATCGGCCAGTCGCGGCAGACGGTCGCGAAGCGCGCTCAACGCCGCCTCCCCACCTCGATCCGCCAGCGTGCGGGTGAGACGTTGCAACACTTCGGAAGCCCCGGGGAATTCGGGTCGCAACAACTGATCTCCGGCCGGTCCCACGAGTTCCTGGAATAGAAGCGGGCTCCCCGGCAGGAAACCGTTCACGGCGGCATTCTGAGCCAAGTCTGCTTGACGCCGAATCAGATCAGCGACGAGAGGGACTCGTCCACCGGTCGCGTTTCTCGACAAGACAAACGCCAGTTCAAGACGGGCACCCTCATCCGTTTCCTCCCGGGCGGCATCGCGGAGCCCGGATTGCAACGACGGGGCCGACTCGCGATCGGACTGGTGGACCCACCGCAACGCATGCCTGCGCACCTCGGGCACCGGATCCCGGACCGCCGCCGCCAGCAGGGTGTCATCCAGCGCTCCCAGTCCATGAATCACTCCCAGTGCGTGGAGCCGGGCCACCTGATTGGTGGACGAGCGAAACAACGATCGGAGGTCCGCAATACCGGTGCGGGCGCCGCGTTCGTGCAGGAGCCGCGCGGCGGTCTCGCGATGCCACGCATTGGGATGATTTAGGAGCCGGACGTAGTCTTCGGGCTTCAACCCGGCGAGGCGTTGCGTCGCCCGCAGCGCCGGCCCGGACTCCGGACGCAGGCGCCACAAGCGACCGCGGTCACGACCCGAATCCAAATCGAGCCGCCGCTTCAAGGTATCGGGCAGGGACCAGGGGTGCTCGATGGTCTCGCGATACATGTCGATCACCCACAGGCATCCGTCCGGGGCGTTGAAAAACTGTACAGGGCGGAACCAATTGTCCGTGCTGGCGAGGAATTCCGATTTGCTCTCGTCGTCGGCACGAACGCCCTCGCGGCGCACGCGACCCGGCGTCACACGCAGCTTTTTCCGGTGAACCAGATTGCTGCCGCAGTCGGCAACAAACACATCGCCGCGGTACTCCTCTGGCCAGGCATCGCCGCGATAGACGGTCACGCCGGTGGCCCCGGTGAAATAGCCACTCGGACGGCCGCCGCCCTCGATCATGCCCTCCACGAGGCCCGCCACTCGCCAGCGCGTCCGCAACACGCGCCAGGGTTCATCCGGACTCATCCGAAACACCTCCGCCGCCGCGCCATCCGCGGCGATTCCGACGTGCTCCCCTCCTTCGTAGAGAACCTGCTGCAGGTGATCCGAATTGGAACAGACGTACTTGTTCCCCGCGTCGTCGAAGGTCATTCCATGCTGACCGCCTCCCGTTTCGGAACGGAACTCCAGGGTTCGCGGGTCAAAGGAAAAGCCACTTCCCGAGCTCAAGCTCACCGGATCCAAAGGCGCCGGCCCGATGGCGGAATAGCGGGTTCGCCACCTCCGGGTAAATTCGCTGTCGACCAGTCGCACCTCACCGCCGCTCATGCTGGCGGCACCGTGAATCCGATGATCCATCCCCCACAGAAACGAATTGAGGAGCGCCTGGACGTTTAGTTTGTTGGTGGCGTAGGGCGCGTAGTGGGAGGCAAACCCGGTGAACACCACCTCGTGGATGTCCGCCACGCCGTCGCCATCGGTGTCCTTGGCGTAGATAATGTCCGGAGTCGCCCCGATGAAGACACCCCCATCCCAACAGGCGATGGCCGTCGGCCAGGGAAGCCCGGCCAGAAAGACGTCAGCTCGATCGTAGCGCCCGTCACCGGCGGTGCTGGTGAGCCGGCGGATGCGACCAAGCTGCTCCGGTCGGCGTTCGGAGTAGTCGCGCATCTCGACGACGAACAGTCCGCCGTTTTCATCGACGGTGACCGCGACGGGACTGGTGACCAGCGGTTCCGCCGCCACCAGTTCGGCGCGGAATCCAGGTCGCACCTGGAACGAACGCGCGGCGGCGGAAGGCTCCAGGGGTTTCACGCGCGGCATTTGTGCCGCGTCCACCGTCGGTTCCACTGCAAGGGCGCGCCCCGCCAGGCAGAGACCTCCCAGGAACTGCAACAGGCAAAAACGCAGGCGGGACGACCGGGGAATCGACATGCCAAATCCAACACCGAACCGTGCCGCGGCATTCAACTCAATTTAAAGAAATCGCCTCCAAAAACGGATCTGGGCAGGCGTCAGTGACTTTCCATCACTCGGTAGAATCGCGTGGTTACCGCCGCGCCTGGTAGATCCCAGCGTGCCACGCCGTTCGTGACGGACCGCGTGGCGATGGGTGTCCAACTTCGCAGATCGGCGGACCCTTGAAGCTCTTGCGGCCTGCCCTGCCCAAGCCCGGTCGCGAGGACCCGCCAACTCGCGGTGCCTGGCACGCCCTCCAACTGGAGCTGTGGGTTCTGGAACAGGTCTGCGAGATCAATCCCGTTCGCCGCATCTCCGAGGAACGGTTGCACCTGGAAGATCTCCTGCACCGTCCGCAGCGTGGAACTGTGGGTGTAGTGGAGGGTGTTGTGATAACCACCGCCACGACCGAAGGGCGACAGCAGGATGAAGCCGATGGGCCCGTCCGACGATTCCCCAACGCCCTCATCCCAGGTGATGAAAATCGCCCCGCCGTCCTGATACGCAGAGGAAGCCTGAATCTGAGGAATGACCCGTGACATCCATTGATCGCCCTGCAACCGGGTGCTGGCCGATCCTGGCGTCAGGTTGTGCATATCGTTCGTCAAGTTCGGGACGATAAAATTGAAACGGGGAAGCGTGCCGTTGGTGAGGTCGCGGAACAACTCGGGCATCGGCCGAACGTGCGCCAGGCAGTACTTCGAATCATTGGTCACCGAGGCGAAGAACATGAACGGATTGTGCCGAACCGCGTACTCGCCCCGGTTGATCAGCGGCAGGTCCGTCCCGCTGATGTCTTCCTGATACGTCTTCCACGGCACCCCGGCCCGATCGAGCAGGAAGGCTAGGTGGTTGGTGGTGGTCTGTCCGTTTACCGACGGCGCCTTGTCGTTCTTGATCCCAAAATTCGTCCCCGAAACGAGCCAGAGGTAGTTCGGCTCGCTGGGATGGTTATTGGTCGGGTTGTAGTAGTGCTCCGCCCAGGCGGCCTGCGGGAGCAGGACGGTGTTCAGGTAGGGACAGAAGTTGGTTTCCCGAATGGTGCTCCAGTCGTGGTTCTCAAACATGAGGATGAAGACGGTCTTCACCCCGGCTATCCCACCAGCACGCACCGGCGCCACCGCGGAGATTGCCACCAAGAAGAGCCACAGGACCACGCGCACCAACCGCGTGCGACATCGATCAACGCAGGGTCTAGGAAGGGGTAGCATGTCCGGGAGGCTCGGCTCGAAGACACCAGAATTCCAGTGCCTCACAGGCCGGAAACAAGCCGGTTTTATGCCACCTTTCCGTCGGGATTGGCACGCCGTTCGAGCTCCTGCACCCGGCGCAGGAGTTCAGGGAGCCGTTCGACGGCGAGCAACTGCCGCTTGGTCACGCGATCCGGCTGGGCCGGCGATCCCATCCACTTTTGCCCCTCGGGAATGTGGTTCATCACGCCGGACTGGGCCGCAATGGTCACCTTGTCGGCAATCCGCAGGTGACCGGCGATGCCCACTTGGCCGGCGATGGTGACGTAGTTGCCGATCTTGGTGCTGCCTGCGATGCCCACCTGGGCCACCACGATGCAATGCTCGCCGATGCTGACGTTGTGAGCGATCTGGACGAGGTTGTCGACCTTGGTCCCTCGGCCGATCACCGTGGCCCCAAGAGCGGCGCGGTCGATGGTCACGTTGGCCCCGAGCTCGACGTCGTCATGCAGGATCACATGCCCGACTTGCGGCACCTTGCGATGGGCGCCGGCATCAAAGACATACCCGAAGCCATCCGCCCCAACCACCGTCCCGGCATGAATCCGGACCCGGCGGCCGAGGTGCGAACGCGTGTACAGCGTGACGTTGGGAAACAAGCGACATCCCTCGCCCAGGACGCAGTCGTCACCCACGTAATCGTGAGCGGTCAGCACACAGCCCGCCCCAATGCGGGCGCGTTCGCCGACGATGCAATGAGGGCCGATATGGACCGACGGATCCAACTCCGCCGAGGGGGCCACCACCGCGGTGGGATGGACCCCCGGTGCCGGCGTCGGTTCCGGGAAGAACAGCGGGAGGACCTGTGCATAGGCCACCCGAGCATTGGTCACCTGGAGCAGGGTCTTTCCGGTGGTCGATTCAAACGGCCCGGCAACCAGGATGGCCGACGCGGCGCTTTGATCGGCGCGGGAAAAATAGGACTCATTCTCCGCGAAGGTGAGATCGCCAGGCTTAGCGGAATCCGCCGGCGCAAAGCCGGTGACGTTGAGGGCGGCATCGCCGGCCACCCGGGCTCCGAGGCGTTCCGCGAGCTGCGCGGCGGTGAAAGAGGGCATGATAGGTCAAATTCCCCGCTCGTTGATCACGCGGTTGTTTTCGCCGCAAACGATCACCCGTGGATGCCACAACGGCACCTGATGATCCTCGATCTCGCTAAAGGCCATGATGGTCAGCCGGTCGCCGATCTTGCCCAGATGCGCCACCGCGCCGTTCATTTCGATGGCTCCGGACCCCCGCGGGCCGGCGATGACGTAGGTTTCCCAGCGCGCCCCGTTGGCGAGGTTGCTGCAGAGGATGCGCTCGTGGACGTGCAGGCCGGCGAGCTCAATGAGATCCTCGGCGATGGTGAGACTGCCCTCGTAGTCGAGACTGGCGCCGGTGACGGCGGCCCGGTGGATCTTGGACTTTAGAATGTGAATCCTCATGAACGGCGCAGGGGGAGTTCGATCCGGGCGCGTCACCCAATCCAATTCCAGCGGTCGAAAACCCGCGCGCGCCCAGTCGTTCGTTGACCCTAAAAACGGAGCCGACTATAAGCCTCGGGCTTCCGCGCACAACACAACGTTTCAAAACGCCTGCAATCATGAGCCGAAAAATCCGCTACGGAATGGTGGGCGGCGGACGAGGCGCCTTCATTGGCGCCGTCCACCGCATCGCCGCCAACATTGATGGCCAGATCGAACTGACCGCCGGGGCCTTCTCCGCGGATCCAGAGAAGTCGAAAGCGTCGGGTGCCGACTTCTTCCTCAACCCGTCGCGCGTGTACGCCAGCTACGACGAAATGGTGCAGAAGGAAGCCGCGCTCCCTGCCGATCAGCGGATTGACTTCGTTGCCATCGTTACCCCCAACCACGTCCACTTCCCCGCCGCCAAGGCCGCGCTCGAAGCCGGGTTCCACGTCCTGAGCGACAAGCCCGCCACCTTCGACCTCGCTGAGGCCAAGGCGCTGGCGGCCCTCGTCAAGAAAACCGGCCTGCTCTACGGCCTGACCCACAATTACACCGGCTACCCGCTGGTGAAGGAGGCGCGCGAGCTCGTGCACAGCGGCAAGCTGGGCAAGATCCGCAAAGTGGTCGTCGAGTATCCCCAGGGCTGGCTCGCCACCCGCATTGAGGCCTCGGGCCAGAAGCAGGCCGCCTGGCGCACCGACCCGAAACGCTCGGGCGCCGCGGGCTGCATCGGCGACATCGGCACGCATGCCGAGAATCTTGCTGAGTACATCACGGGCCTGAAGATCCAGGAGCTTGCCGCGGACCTCACCGCCTTCGTGAAGGGCCGCAAGCTGGATGACGACGGCAACGTCCTCCTCCGCTTCAAGGGCGGCGCCAAGGGCGTGCTGCACAGCTCGCAGATCTCGGTCGGCGAGGAGAACAATCTCAATATTCGCGTGTACGGCGAACTCGGCGGCATCGAGTGGCACCAGAAGGAGCCGAACACCCTGCTCGTGAAGTGGTCGGACCAGCCGATGCAGGTGTATCGCACTGCCAATGGGTACCTCGGCGCCGCCGCCAAGGCCGCGGGCCGCACCCCGCCGTCGCATCCGGAGGGCTATCTCGAGGCGTTTGCCAATATCTACAAGAACTTCGCCTTCGCCATCCGGGCCCGCCAGGAGGGCCGCAAGCTCGCGAAGGACGATCTCGCCAACGACTTTCCCAAGATCGAAGACGGCGTCCGCGGCATGGCCTTCATTGAGGCCGTGGTGAAATCCTCCAAGGCAAACGCCGCCTGGACCCAGCTCGAAGCCTGAGACCGCAACGGCTTCGTCGCGAATCCTTCAACCGGGAACGTGGTGACGCCGCG
This sequence comes from Verrucomicrobiota bacterium, assembly GCA_025354845.1. Lineage (GTDB taxonomy): Bacteria > Verrucomicrobiota > Verrucomicrobiia > Limisphaerales > UBA9464 > CAIVQB01. Next base: position 6,590 of record JANXMD010000104.1, read on the forward strand.
TTCCCGGTTTTTTGTACTCAAACCCATCGAATTGGATGGGTTCCCGCGATCCCGAAGGATTCCAGTCCGGCGGAAAACGTGGCGACGCCCAATTTTTCGCGATCTCCGATCGTGTGGCGGATGTGATGGCGCAGGTAGCGATCGCGCGTGGCGAGATCGAACTCAGAGCGGCTCTGGATGATCTGCCCGAGGTTTCGTTGACCGGATTCCCCGGCTTCGCGAAGCCGACGGACCAGGGCCGGCGTCACCCGATCACGGCGCAAAGCCCAAACGGCATAGACAAACGGCAATCCCGTAGCCGCCTGCCATGCCTCCCCCAAATCCCAAATAACGACCGTCGATGCCGCCGGGCTCTGACGGAACGCGATCGCCGGATCGCCAATGAGTAGAAACGCGTCGGCCGCATTGCGATCGGGCGCCGCGGAAGTGTCCATGCGCACGAATTCAGGGCGCAATCCCCGGTGGGCCATCAACCATTGCAGCAACCGCACGCTCGTCAGTGAGGCGGGATCGCAGGCCACGCGGCGCACCGCCTCCAGCGGGACGTGGTGGGCGAGGTACACACTGAATACCGGTCCCTCCGAAACCACGCCAACGCCATCCACGACGTCGTAAGAATCCTGCTCCATCACTTCGGTGACGCTCACCAATCCGGCATTTACCTCACCGGTTCGGAGCCATTGAGCAAGCTGGCTCGGCGGCGCCAGGCGGACCTCATCCCCCAAGCCATGAACCAACGGTGCCGCGTTCAGATACGGCACCGACCCGATTCGAAATCCTCCGGCCGAAGGCCAACCCTCCGCGCTCATCGTGTCGCCGCGGCGTCTTCGCGCGGCGAACCCACGATCTCGTAAAAGGTGTTTCTCCGAACCGGTGTCAACCCGGCTTCGCGGATGGCCCGAACCATCGCAGCCTCCGTCTGCGCCTGGGGTGTGCCGGCGCCGGCCATGTGGAAGATGTGCTCCTCCTCAATGGTCCCGTGGAGATCGTCCGCGCCATGGCTCAGCGCCACCTGGGCCAATCGAAGTCCCATGCCCACCCAATACGCCGTGACGTGCGGGATGTTGTCCAGAAAGGCGCGACTCGCCGCGATGGTGCGCAAGGTGTCGAGGGCGCTCGGGGGGCGATCCACCGGGATCCCGTTGTTGTCCGGGTGATAGGGCAACGCCACGAATCCGGTGAACCCGCCGGTCTCGTCCTGCAATGCCCGGAGACGGGTCAAGTGATCCACACGCTGAGCGACGGTCTCCACGTGACCGAATAACATCGTGCAAGTGCTGCGTCCGCCGAGCCGGTGCCAGGTGCGATGGACATCAAGCCATTCCTCCGCCGATTCCTTGCCGCGGGCGATCCGATCGCGCACCGCGGGATCAAAAATCTCGGCTCCGCCACCAGTCAACGAATCCAGCCCCGCATCGCGCAACTGTTCCAGCACCGCCTCCAGCGGCAACTTGGAGATCCTGGAGAAATGCAACGCCTCGATGGCGGTGAAGCACTTCAGGTGCGGACGTGGCTCCAAACGGCCGAGCGCTCGCAGCATGTCGAGGTACCAGACAAACGGGAGTGACGGATGCAACCCTCCCACGATGTGCAATTCGGTCGCCCCACGCTGCACGGCGGCTTGGCCCTTCACCACGATCTCGTCCAGCGTCAGCTCGAACCCATCCGCATTCCGCTTCTTCCGGGCAAACGCGCAGAACTGGCAGCTCAGGATGCAGTAGTTGCTGTAGTTGATGTAGGCGTTGAGGATGTAGCTGGCCCGATCGCCATTCTTGCGACGGCGCATGGCGTCCCCGATGGAACCCACGGCGTTGAGATCAACGCTCTGCATCAATTGCAGCGCATCGGACGGGTCTAGTCGAACGCCGGAAACGACCTTCTCGTAAATCGGTGCCAGCGAATTCTGGCGAAGGGAAATGGGTATCATTAAAAACGGGGAATGAACCGCAGATGGACGCAGATAAACGCAGATAACTAAGGGATTCTGTCGAACCAAACTTGCTGCCGAAAACTTACCCCTGGAGCGTCTCCCGTCGCACTGTCTTCGCTGCAACCATATCTGCGTCCATCTGCGTTCATCTGCGGTTACTCTCTTTTTTAGGTGCCGAATATGGGTTCATCTGCGGTTTCACGCGGCGTTGGGGACGAGGCGATACCAGACGTCGCGCTGCTTCGCCTCGTAGCCTGATTCCGTGATCAAGCGCTTCATATCTTCGGCCGTCATGCGGTGCTTCGCCCCGGCCTGGCGAACCACATTTTCCTCCATCATGATGCTGCCGAAATCATTGGCACCATACTGCAACGCCACCTGGCCGATATCCGGCCCCTCGGTTACCCATCCGCTTTGGATGTTGGGCACGTTATCCAGGTAGATGCGGGCCAGAGCCTGGGTTCGCAGGTAGTCGGTCGGACCGGCCTTGGGTGCCTTCAACAACGTGCCCTCCGATTGAAAGGGCCACGCGATGAATGCCGTGAACCCACCGGTGAGATCCTGCTGCGACCGCACGCGCTCCAAATGCTCCACGCGCTCCGCGAGGGTCTCGACATGACCAAACATCATGGTCGCCGTCGTGTTCAGGCCGAGCTTGTGGGCGGCATCCATCACGCCCATCCACTGATCCGCCGTCGCCTTCAACGGCGAGATGCGCTGACGCACGCGATCCACCAAGATCTCGCCGCCGCCACCCGGGATGGAGCCCAAACCCGCCGCTTTGAACCGCGAAATCACCTCGGAGACCGGAAGGTCGAACACCTTCGAGAAGTGCACGAATTCACTCGGGCTGAATCCATGGATGTTCACCGACGGGAACTTCGCCCGGAGGTGGGACAGCATGTCGAGGTACCACTGGAGCGTGAGCTTGGGATGGTGCCCGCCCTGGATAAGGATCTGATTCCCACCCGCTGCGACGAGCTCCTCAATCTTGCGATCGAGCTCCTCCATCGTGATGACGTACGCGTCGGAATCTTTCTCCGTGCGGTAGAAGTTGCAGAACTTGCAGTAAACGTTGCAGACGTTGGTGTAGTTGATGTTGCGGTCAACGATGTAGGTGACGATTTCGTTGCCATGCCCGCCGTAGGCCGAGGCTTTGGCCAGTTGACGTCGCCGATGCGCCAACGCCGCAAGCTCCTCCAACGGCAGGGTAAACAGCTGCAGAGCCTCTGAAGCGTCAATCCGAGCGCCATCCCAAACCCGCTGCATCAGGCTGTCGTCGCAAGGACCCGGGGATCCCGTGAGTGTCAAAGTATCCGTTATCGATTCCACCGCTTCCACGCTACGGGGCGAACTCGTTTCGCGCAAGCCGGAGGCAATCCGAGGGGCATACAAATCGCCACCCTTCCGCGAAAAACAAAAACGGCGGCCCCGTTTCGGGAGCCGCCGTGAAGAGATCGGGCGAAGAATCAGGATTCCGCGGTGCCGAGCGTGGTGTCGATGCGCACCACCTTGTAGCCACCGATGGCCTTGAAGTAGAGGAACAGCAGCAGGTAGATCGCTGCCATGGTGGCTGGGATGAATGAGTCTGCGAGCAGCGTGCGGCGGTCGCCCATGATGGAGGCGGCACCGACGGTCTTCTGTTCCTCGGACTGCTTTTCCTTCGGCGTCTCCTGAACCTTGGCGAGCTTGGTGCCATCCAGGCCGGTCACCGGCGACAGGAAGAGGAACGTACTGGGCTTCTCAGCCTTGTAGGTGGCGTAGAGGGCGGGGTTGGCCTTCTGGAGTTCTTCGGCCGAATAGCGGTCTTTGGCATAGCCGAGGCCGGCGGAACCGAGCAGACCGGCCGACATCATGCCGCAGCCACCCATGATCGAGATGGCGATCGCACCCGTGCGCGGGAAGCGGTCGGAAGCCACCGCAAGCATCGTGGGCCAGAAGAAGGTCTTGCCGAGCGCATAGACCGCGAGGGCAAGCAAGGCGCCGGCAAAGCTGGTGATGCCGCTGACCAGGTTGAGTCCGATGCACGCGAGGACCGCGCAGATGAAGAGCAGGCCGACCGGCGAGATCTTCAGGGACTTCTCGATGAAGTGGGCGCAGAAACGCAGGCAGAACATCAGCAGCGAGGTGAAGACGAACAGAATCTTGCCTTCGCTCGTGGTGAGGATGTTGCCGGTGATGTTCTGGATCCAGCCGTCGGTGCCGAGCTC
>JANXMD010000107.1 GCA_025354845.1 Verrucomicrobiota bacterium
GCCGCCTGGAAGCTCAAGCTATCACTCGGCGTGAAGCGCCATCCGGTCACCACGCCGTAGTTTAGTCCGGCCAGCTTCCAAACGCCGCCGTCCTGAATAAACACCCCGCCGCCGCTGTCGCCGCTGGAGAGCGTGGCCTCCTCGGTGAGTCCGCCGCCCGTGGTGGGATCTCCAGGTGTGGAAATGCGGTCGAAGTCGGCCGCCAGGACACTTCCCAGGCCCTGCGCTGACAGATCTTCAACACCGGAAACCACATTCTGTCCCCAGCGCATTTGATTGTCGGAAGCGCCCCAGAGCCATCCACGGAGTGACGTGGGAGACGCCCCGGGGACGTTCACCGGATCGCCGCGCTGCGTGCCTCGTCCGAAGACGGTGAGCGTCTTGCCCGCCTCGTCGGATCCCCGGTACAGCGGTGCCCAGGTGTGGAAGGGATGGTCGACCTTGAAGATTGCCAGATCGCTGTCGGGACTCCTCCAGGCCGCCGTGGTCGTGTATAATTCGCCCTGATAGGAAACCACATCGCCCACGCCGCCGCCCACGTGGCGGGCGGTGATCATGTAGTCCGCGCCGATGGGGGTGGCGAGGACTCCGCCGTATTGGATTTGCCATTGCCAGCCGCTGCCGTTTCCGGGGTCGGTCGTGTTGTAGGAGGGATCGCCGGTCCCATAGAAAATCAGCGCCCAGGCGGGTAGCGCAGTCGTCCAGACGGCAGCCAACCGGGCTCGCCGCAAAAGGGAGGGGAGAGCGATCGGAGCCATGCCCTTCGATACCCATGACGATCAAGGATCACAAGCGTTGAACCCGCGAAGGAGTTGCCAAGCGATCTCGCTCTGGCCCACCTTTGCCGCGCCCGAATTACCCAACGCCGCTGATTCGTCAGGAATCCGGCCCCCTACTCCGAATCCCGCATGCATCTGACCTGGTTTGACTGGGCTATCGTCGCCGCCTACTTCGCCATCAACCTCGGTATTGGCCTCTGGTATCGACGCAAGGCCACCGGCTCCACCGACGAGTTTTTCGTGGGGGGCCGCAACGTTTCCTGGTGGTTGGCGGGCACCAGCATGGTGGCCACCACCTTCGCCGCCGACACCCCGCTTGCGGTCACCGGCATCGTGGCGGCCAATGGCATCGCCGGAAACTGGGTGTGGTGGAACATGCTCCTGAGCAGCATGCTTACGGTGTTTTTCTTTGCACGGCTCTGGCGCCGGGCGGGCGTGCAAACCGACGTGGAATTCGCCGAATTGCGGTACGCCGGCGCACCGGCGGCGTTCCTCCGCGGATTTCGCGCGCTGTATCTCGGGTTGCCCATCAACTGCATCATCCTCGGCTGGGTGAACCTCGCGATGGTGAAGATCCTCATGATGATCTTCCCGGCTTTGACCACCAAACTGAGCGCCTTGATGGTGGTGTTCGGAATCATGGGCGTGACTGCCCTGATTTCCACGCTTTCCGGCCTTTGGGGCGTGCTGGTCACCGACCTGTTCCAGTTCGTCCTCAAGATGGGCATGGTGGTGGTGCTGGCGATCTTCTCCGTGCGTGCGGCGGGTGGAATGGGCCCGATGATGGAAAAGCTTCGCGCCCTCGACGCCACCCGCGGCGGCTCGGGATCCATTCTGGCCTTTTGGCCGAATATGGATTCGGCCTGGATGCCCATGATCACCTTTTTCGTGTACCTCGGTGTCAACTGGTGGGCCACCTGGTACCCCGGTGCCGAGCCCGGCGGCGGCGGCTACGTGGCGCAGCGCATCTTCAGCGCCAAGGATGAACGCCATTCGCTGCTCGCCACGCTGTGGTTCAGCATCGCGCACTATGCCATCCGTCCCTGGCCCTGGATCCTGACCGCGCTCGCGTCGCTGGTGCTTTATCCCACGCTCCAGGACAAGGAATCGGGGTTCGTGAAGACCATCATCGACCCCGCGGTGTTTCCGCCGGCGCTGGCCGGCGTGATGGTGGCGGCGTTCGCGGCGGCCTACATGTCCACGGTGGCCACGCAGCTCAACTGGGGCGCCTCCTACCTCGTGAACGACTTCTATCGCCGCTTCGTGGCTCCTGGGCGCGCGGATGCCCACTACGTGCGTGCGGGCCAGTGGGCGACGCTGGGGTTGATGTTTCTGTCGTGCGGTGTGACCTACTACCAGGATTCCATTTCCGGTGCCTGGAAGTTTCTGATGGCCATCGGGGCCGGCACCGGCAGCGTGTTCATCCTTCGCTGGTTCTGGTGGCGCATCAACGCCTGGAGCGAAGTGTCGGCCATGTTGACCTCGTTTGTCGTGTCGATGTTTCTCCAATTCGGTCTGAAGTGGAAAACCGAGGATCCCAGGGAATTCGCATGGACCGTGCTGGTGACCGTTCTCTGTTCCAACATCGTCTGGCCGATCGTCACGCTGATGACCCCGCCGGAGAACCGTTCGGTGCTGGTTGCTTTCTACCGCCGTGTCCGTCCTGCCGCGGCGCTCTGGGGCCCCGTGGCGCGCGAGGCCTCCGACGTGCGTCCGCCCACCGACGGCGCCGCGAATCTGCGCGACTGGGTGGCTGGCTGTGTGATGGTTTATCTCACCCTGTTTGGTACCGGAAAACTGATCTTTGGCGACACCACCGGCGGGCTAGTGCTGCTGGGGATCGCGGCGATCGCCGGGGCGCTGGTCTACTGGGATCTCAGTCGACGCGGCTGGAAGGTCTTCGACGACGACGCCGGCTCCCCGAAGTGAAAACCGCGGCCTTTTGGCCGTTTTCAACTCAATTTTGCTTGGCGAGCCCGCACGGACTGGTTGAAGGCCACGCAGTCCTCGTACCGCACCCCGGTGCCCCCGAAGAGATCCAGGGCGCTGCCAATGGTGAGATCAATCCGCCCCTGCCCAAGGCGTTCCACCTCTTCAAGATCAGCGAGCGACTTCGCTCCACCGGCGTACGTGCAGGGAAGGGGAGATCCCTCGGCGAGGCGACCCACCAAGTCCGTGTCAATCCCGCGACAGAGTCCCTCGACATCCACGGCGTGGATCAGGAATTCCACGCACCACGCCGAAAGAGACCGCAGGGTGTCGCGGTCCACTCGGAGGTCAGTGAATTTCTGCCACCGGTCGGTCACCACGAAGTACTCGCCCTCGCGCTTCCGACAACTGAGATCGAGGATCAGTCGCTGGTGTCCGACTCGGTCATGCAGGGTTCGAAGACGGTCCCAGTCGAGCCTGCCATCGCGAAAGACCCACGAGGTGACGATGACGTGCGAGGCGCCGGCCTCCAGCCACAGCGGTGCGGTTTCTGCGGTGATCCCGCCCCCAATTTGCAGGCCGCCCGGCCAGGCCGCCAGGGCCTCGCGGGCTGCCGTTTCGTTGCCGGGTCCGAGTTGGATCACATGGCCACCGGTCAGGGCATCGCGTCGGTATTGCTCGGCAAACCAGGCGGACGGCCGCTCGGAGATGAAGTTGGTCTTCAACCCGTCCCCGTCGTCGCTGAGCGTGCCGCCGACGATTTGCGTCACGCGTCCGTCACGGAGGTCAATGCACGGTCGGAACATGTCCCCATCCTGAGGTCGGTGGTGTCCCGGCACAAATTTTTTGCCAGTCCCGCTCCGCATGCCCACGATTTGCCCCAGTGACCAAACCGCTCGCCGTTGTTTTCTACGAATCCCTGCTGCCGGGCAGCCGGCTGGTGAATCGCCTTACCGACCTGGGGTATCGCGTTCAAACCGTCACCGCCGCCCCGGAGCTCGCCGCCACGCTGCGCCGGGAGCCGCCCATGGTGCTGGTGGCGCAACTCAATCCGCGCGGGCAAGACCTCCCGGCGATCGTGGCTACGGTCAAGGCTGAGCCCGCCCTCGCGCACCTGCCGGTCATTGGCTATTTGCCGCCCCGGCAGTCCAAGATCGAATCCGCGGCCCTGGCCGCCGGCGTAACTCTGGTTGCCGCCGAGACCGCCGTGCTCGACCAGTTGGCCCAATTGCTAGAGCATGCACTCGCCGTCGATTGAATCTCGTGGCGCGTGGTCATCGCGTGAGTTTCACGCGGTGTTCCGCCGTCGATTTCCTGAACCGAATCCCCCGTTTTTATGGCCATCCCCAATGTTCCCCTCACCCAGGGCATCCATGTCTGCCACCTCTACTTCCGATTGGATCGTGCCCGCTGGGCCGCGCTTCCAGCCGGCGAATCCGCGGTCGCAATGAAGCGGCTGGAGGCCGTCTGTGCGGCGAATCCCGGGCCCGCCGCGCCGCGCGTGATGACCTTCGCCGGAGTCGGCGGAAAGGCGGATCTGGTCTTCCTCCTGTTCGCCAACGAACTGCAGCAACTGAGCTCCCAGCAGCGCGCGATTGAAGCCGCGTTCCCTCCCGGAACACTGATTCCCGCCTTCAGCTACCTCAGCGTCACCGAGTTGCCGGAGTACGTGACCACCGACGACGACCTTCGTCGCATGATCCAGAACGGTGAGAAGAAGCTGGAGCCTGGAACACCCGAATTCGACACGGCCTTTGCTGCGGCCAAGAAGCGCAACGATGAGTACAAACACTACCGCCTGCACCCCGAAATGGAGCCCTGGGAACTCATGTGTTTCTACCCCATGAACAAGAAGCGGAATCTCGCCGACAACTGGTACTCCCTCGACTTCGAAGCCCGCAAAAAACTCATGGGTGGTCACGCTAAAACCGGCCGTAAATACGCGGGGAAAATCTCCCAAATGATCACCGGTTCCATTGGCATCGATGACTGGGAATGGGCCGTGACGTTGTTCGCGCACAACCTCGATGAGGTGAAAAACATCGTCTACGAAATGCGTTTCGATGAAGTCACCGCGCGCTTTGGTGATTTCGGACCGTTCTTCATCGCGCTGACCCTGCCGCCGGCGGACCTCTGGTCGCATCTCGGTCTCTGAAACACTCGAGAACCCCGCATCTCCGCTGTTTCCCACCGGGCATGGATCCCGAAGGAATCAGCGGAGTTTTTTTTCGAGTCCAGAACCGTGGAATCAGGCCCAAAACGAGCCGTTCGGGTAGCGTGTGCAACTTTTTTCCAAAAACCCCTTGCAGCCAAGTGACTGCTGGATAAGCTCTGCGCTCCGTTTCGTCTTCCCAATTCGGTGACGACAAAATTGGAAACGTCGATTTGGCCGACAACCAGACCGCTCTGCGCGGCGAGGGAATTATGGCTGGATCGCCACGCGAGCACCGCTCGGTGTAACTGAATTTTTGCTGTGAAAACGTTTAGACCGTTAACGCCGTCCCAGCGGTATTTGACCGTGCAGGACTTTTCGGACGTCACCAAGACGCGCCCCGAGAAGTCGCTGGTCTATACCAAGAAGAAGTCCGGTGGCCGCAACAATCTTGGCCGGGTAACCGCCCGAGCCATTGGTGGCGGACACAAGCAGAAGGTCCGCATGGTGGACTTCCGCCGGAACCGCTTCGGCCTCGAGGCCAAGGTGGTCGCGATCGAATACGATCCGACCCGCAGCGCTCGTATTGCGCTCCTCGAGTATACCGCTGACAAGAAGAAGACCTACATCGTGGCGCCAGACGGCCTCCTCGTGGGTGCCACGCTGATGAGCGGACCGACGGCTCCTCCGAGCCTCGGCAACGCCCTTCCGCTCTCCAAGATTCCGGTCGGCGTCCACATCCACAACCTCGAGCTCACTCCGGGCCGTGGCGCTCAGATTGTGCGCTCCGCCGGTTCCGCGGCGACCCTGATGTCCCGCGACGAAGGGTATGCGCAGGTTCGTCTGCCCTCGGGTGAGATCCGCCGGATCCACGAGAACTGCCTGGCGACCATCGGTCAGGTTGGCAACGCCCAGTGGGAGAATGTGGTGTACGGCAAGGCCGGCCGCACTCGCTGGATGGGCAAGCGCCCGCAGAGCCGTGGTATGGTTCGTAACCCGGTTGACCACCCGAACGGTGGCGGCCAGGGCAAATCTAAGGGTGGCGGCGGACGCCAGCACCTCACCTCTCCGTGGGGCTTGCTCGCCAAGGGCTATCGCACCCGTAACAAGCACAAGATTTCCAATCGGTTCATCCTCGTCCGCCGTGACGGCCGGCCGATGAAGCTCAAGTAATCCTATGGGACGTTCCCTCAAAAAAGGTCCATTTATAGACCACCATCTGGCCGACAAGATTGAGAAGGCCAGGGCCAACAAGTCCAAGTCGCCGATCAAGACTTGGTCACGGCGCTCGATGATCACCCCTGATTTCGTGGGGCTCACCTTCAGCGTGCACAACGGCAAGTTGTTCACTCCGGTGTTTGTCACGGAAAACATGGTCGGGCACAAGCTCGGCGAGTTCTCCTTCACTCGCACCTTCAAGAAGCACGGCGCCCACACCGCGAAGGCGGAGGCGAAGTAGTAGAATCCAGGAGATCCCATGGAAGTCCGATCGCTCTACAAGAATTTCAAGATGTCTCCGCAGAAGGTGCGCGAGGTCGTCCGCCAGGTGCGTGGTATGAACGCTCAGCAGGCTCTCAGCGTGCTGCAGTTCGTTCCCCGTAAGTCTGCGCAGGCGGTCGCCAAGACCCTCAAGTCGGCCATCGCCAACGCGGAGAACAACCATGGCTTGAAGCCCGAGACCCTCGTGATCCGCGAGGCTCATGCTCTGGCTGCGGCTTCTCTCCGGCGCTTTACTCCGAAGGCCCGCGGTTCCGCTGGCCCGATCATCAAGCGCAACTGCCACATCCACATCGTTTTGTCCGACACCGCCGAATAGCACGCGTATGGGTCAAAAAACCAATCCAGTGGGCTTCCGCATCCCGGTTACTCGGGACTGGCGGTCGAAGTGGTACGCCTCCAAAAAAGATTTTGGCAATCTCCTCGAGGAAGATCGTCTCATCCGCCTGACTCTCAAGCGCAAGCTCGAGTCGGCCTCGGTGCCTCGCATCAATATCGAGCGCGCCGCATCCCGTTGCCGTGTGACCATCTACACCGCCCGTCCCGGCGTGGTAATCGGCCGCAAGGGCTCGGAAATCGACAAGCTCAAAGAAGAGCTCTCCAAGCTGACCGGCAAGGATGTCTACGTGGACATCCAGGAGATCAAGCAGCCCGAGATCGATGCGCAACTCGTTGCCGACAATGTTGCCATCCAGCTTGAGCGCCGCATCTCTTTCCGCCGCGCCATGAAGAAGGCTGTTCAAACCGCAATGGATTTTGGTGCCGAAGGGATCAAGATCCGCTGTGGAGGCCGCTTGGGTGGCGCAGAAATCAGCCGCGTGGAGACGTATCATCAGGGACGAGTTCCGCTTCACACCTTGCGAGCCAACATCGACTACGGCTTCTCTGAAGCCAAGACCATGTACGGCAAGCTCGGCATTAAGTGCTGGATTTGCAAGGGCGAGAGCAAGAAGACACAGCCCGTTCCAACCCCGCGTCCGGTGGAAGCACCGGTCGCTGGTAAGTAAACCAACCGACACCAATTTTTTCAGGAGAGCGAAGTTATGGCGTTGATGCCGGCAAGGGTTAAGTACCGTAAGATGCACCGTGGCCACCGCACGGGTCTCGCATCCCGTGGCAACACGGTCGCCTTTGGCGAATATGGCCTCCAGGCGCTTGAGCGCTGCTGGATGGACACCAAGCAGATCGAGGCGGCTCGTGTGGCGGTAACCCGCTATATGAAGCGTCGCGGTAAGGTGTGGATTCGGATCTTTCCGGACAAGAGCTTCACCAAGAAGCCTCTCGAGGTTCGAATGGGTACCGGTAAAGGTGCCGTGGAATCTTGGGTGGCCGTCATCCGCCCGGCGAACATCCTGTTCGAAGTGGACGGTGTTACCGAGGTGGTGGCTCGCGAGGCGATGCGCCTCGCCGCGACCAAGCTGCCGATCAGCACGAAATTCATCCAGCGCCACAAGTTGGCTTGAGGATCAGGACATGGCCAAGACTGCTTATAACGATTTGACCGCGCAGGAGCTTACGGCGAAGAGCCACGAGCTGCGCCAGGAGCTTTTCAATCTCCGCCTCCAGAAGGCGACCGCACGGCTCGAAAAGCCGCATCGGATTGCCGACCTGCGCAAGGAGATCGCCCGCTGCGAAACGCGCCTTTCAAACCTCCGCCGAGCGTCGGCGCAGGTCAAGGCCACCGCCCCTAAAGCTTGACGAAGTATGGCTGAGCAAACCCTAGTCCGTGGCCACCGCAAGGAGCGGGTCGGCGAAGTGGTCTCCGATCGGATGACCAAGACCATTGTTGTCCGTGTGGAACGCCGTTTTCGGCATCCTAAGTTCAAGAAGGTCGTGACGAGCTTCAGCAAGCTCTATGCGCACGACGAAAAGGAAGAGGCGCAAATTGGCGACCTCGTCCGCGTCCAGGAAACCCGTCCGCTGTCCAAGACCAAGTGCTGGCGGTTGATGGAAGTACTCAACGCCGACGGAACCAGCCGCGTTAAGGCTTGATCCGCGGACCGACCCACAGGACTAACTAGGATCCAATATGCTTCAAATTCGCTCCAGTCTCGACGTTGCCGACAACACCGGCGCCAAGGTGGCATGGAACATCGGCGTGCTCGGTCGCAACCAGCGTTACGCCCGTGTCGGTGATGTTATCAAGGTGCACATCAAGGAGGCTGCTCCGGATGGTTCCGTGAAGAAGGGCGAGGTTCAGAACGCCGTTGTGGTTCGTACCCGGGAGACCATTCGCCGAGCGGATGGATCCTGTCTCCGCTTTGACCGAAACGCCGTTGTCATCATCGACAAAGACAATAATCCGAAGGGCACCCGAATCTTCGGCCCGGTGGCCCGTGAACTTCGTGAGAAGAAGTTCATGAAGATCATCTCGTTGGCCCCCGAGGTCATCTGAGCAACGCCGACGGATCCATACCTGATTTCCCGAACCAGCCATGAAGGTGGAAACAAAACTCAAATTTCACGTCCGCAGCGGCGACGAAGTCGTCGTGATCGCCGGCGCGGCTAAGGGCCGGCGCGGCAAGATTACCCGCGTGTTGACTGCCCGTAGTGCCGTCATCCTCGAGGGAATCGACGAGCGCAGCAAGGAAACCGACGACAAACGTCGCCTGGTCCGCCCAGTGCAGCATTATCTTCGCAAGAGCCAGCAGAACCCGCAGGGCGGCCTCCTTTGGCTCGAGGGACCGGTCCATGTGTCCAATGTGATGAAGGTGGACGAGTACGAGAAGCGGAGTGCCAAGCGCACCGTCAAAACACGCTAAGCCGATCGATCGAAATGAAGGCCCGTCTTTACAAGAAATACGTCGACGATGTTCTGCCTGCGCTCAAGGAAAAGCGCGGCTACACGAACGTCCATCAGATCCCCCGGATCGAGAAGATCGTCATCAACATGGGCGTCTCCTGTTCGTCGGAGAAGGGCTCCGTTGAGGAGGCTGTGAAGGATTTGACCCAGATCACCGGTCGCAAGCCGGTCATCAACAAATCCCGCAAGAGCGTTGCGAACTTCAAGCTTCGCGAGGGGCAGGCTATTGGCTGCCGCGTGACGCTGCGCCGCGAGGTCATGTACGAGTTCTTCGACCGTTTGGTCACTTCTGCGCTTCCGCGTATTCGTGATTTTCGTGGCGTCTCCGTGCGTTCCTTCGACGGACGGGGCTCCTATTCTCTTGGTCTGCCCGACCAGACGATCTTTCCCGAGATCGAACTCGACAAGATCAAGCGCCAGCAGGGCATGGACATCACCATTGTCACCAGTGCCGACAGCAATGACGAGGCCTACGACCTCCTCAAGCTGATGGGCATGCCGTTTTCTAAGTAATTTTTAGCGATACCCCTTATGGCCAAGAAATCCTGGCTGGAACGCAACAAGAAGAAGGCCGCGACGGTGAAGAAGTACGCCGCGGTCCGTGCCGAGTTGAAGGCGAAGGGCGACTATGCCGCCCTGAGCATGCTCCCGAAAAACGCGAGCCCTGTGCGACTCGTAAACCGGTGCAAATTCAGCGGCCGCCGCCGCGGTTTCCTGCGGAAGTACGGTTGCTCCCGCCTGACCTTCCGCGAAGGTGCCGTCGCCGGTCTTATCCCGGGCGTGACGAAATCTAGCTGGTAACCTGACGCCGACATGAACGATCCCATTGCCGATCTTCTCACCCGCATCCGCAACGCGGGCAGCGCCCTCCACCCCGAGGTCACCATGCCTCACTCCAAAATGAAGGAGTCGATTGCTCACATTCTGAAGCGCGAGGGCTATATCGATAGCGTCAGCGTCGAAGGTGCGACACTGAAGACTCTGAAGCTGGGTCTCCGTTATCAAGGTCGCAAGGCTGTGATCACCGGCCTCAAGCAAGTGAGCACTCCCGGCCTTCGTCGCTACTGCAGCAGCACCGAGATTCCCCGCGTGCTCGGCGGAATGGGCGTCGCCATCCTCTCCACCCCGCAAGGTGTAATGACCGGCACCGAGGCCCGCAAGCAGGGCACCGGCGGCGAGGTCGTCTGCTACATCTGGTAAGTCGCAAGTTCTAAAGGTTTTTCGTATGTCTCGTATTGGCAAAACGCCCGTTCCGATTCCCGCCAAGGTCAAGGTGACCGTCTCCGGGAACCGAGTCTCGGCCGAGGGCCCCAAGGGCAAGCTCGAATTGAATCTCCCTACGCTCACCACCGCCGCGGTGGAAGGTACCAGCGTCCGCGTGACCCGCGACGGTGAGACCAACCAGGCCCGTGCCATGCATGGGTTGGCCCGCGCCTTGGTGAACAACATGCTCAAGGGTGTCGCCGACGGTTTTCAGAAAAAGTTGGAGATCCAGGGCGTCGGTTTCAAAGCCGCCGTTCAAGGTGCGGTGGTCAATCTCTCGCTGGGATTCAGCCATCCAATTCTCTATCCTATCCCCGCCGGCATCAAAGTGACCGTCGAGGAAAATACCAAGGTCACGATCGACGGCGCCGACAAGGAAACCGTTGGACGGGTGGCGGCGGAAATCCGCAGCTACTATCCCCCCGAGCCGTACAAGGGCAAGGGTGTCCGTTATGTCGGCGAGAAGGTCATCCGCAAGGAAGGCAAGACCGTCCAATAAGTCTGTAGCCTGGTTCAACCCTAGATTCCGCCCGCAGCATGAGAACCGAACACAAGCAACGTCTCGCACAGCTCCGTCATTGGCGTGTCCGCAAGCACGTCGTCGGCAGTGCCGAACGTCCCCGGATGAGCGTCAAGTTCACCGGACAGCATATCTACGTCCAGATCATCAACGACGCCGCCGGCTTGACGCTGGCTGCCGTGAGCACCCGAGGCAAAGGTGCCCCGGCGGGTGTCAAGGGAGCCAATGTCGCTAGCGCAGCGTTGGTCGGCAAGGCAGTGGCCGAAGCGGCCAAGGCCAAGGGTGTGGAGACCGTCGTTTTTGACCGTGGATCCGCACGCTATCATGGTAAGGTCAAGGCGCTGGCGGATGCCGCTCGCGAAGCCGGTCTGAAATTCTAACTCTCATCGAGGTAACGATTGTGGCTGACGAAAAAGTACAAGTGACTCCCGCCGCTCCCGCTCCCGCGGCCGAGGCTCCCCGGAATGACCGCCCTGAACGGGGCAGTGATCGTGGTGATCGCGGTGGAAACCGCGGCCCCCGCGGACCACGCCGCCGATCGAACAATGACAATGATGGGAAGGGTGACGAGTTCACCGATAAGACCATCTTCATTAATCGTTCGTCCAAGGTGGTGAAGGGCGGGCGCCGTTTTAGCTTCAGCGCCCTCGTGGTCACCGGTGACAAACTGGGCCGCGTTGGTCTGGGACTCGGCAAGGGAATCGAAGTGAGCGATGCCATCCGCAAGGGTGGCGAAAACGCCCGCGCCCGTCTTGTAACCGTGGCCCTCAAGGGCGTCACGATTCCGCACGACGTCTATGCGACGTTCGGCGGTGCCAAAGTCCTTCTTCGCCCAGCCAGCCCGGGTACCGGATTGATCTGCGGCAAAACTGTTCGCGCCGTGGTTGAATCCGTCGGCATCAAAGACGTTCTGTCCAAGTCGCTTGGCTCCAAGAACGCCGCCAACGTGGCGAAGGCCACCCTTACTGCGCTGCTCCAACTCCGGCGCCGGGAGGACATTCTCAAAGCCCGCGGGTTGGAAGACCGGTCTCTGAAGACCGCCTGATCATTCCTATGTTGCGTCTCCACAATCTCAAGCCCCGCGCCGGTTCGAAGCACCGTAAGAAGCGCCTCGGCTGCGGTGAATCCAGCGGTCACGGCAAGACCTCAGGCCGTGGCGGTAAGGGTCAGAGCGCCCGTTCCGGCAGCTCGATTCGTATCGGTTTCGAAGGCGGACAGATGCCATTGATCCGTCGCCTCCCGAAGCGCGGATTCAATAACAACCAATTCCGGACCTCCTACCTCCCGGTGGATCTCGACACGCTCAACCAGTTTGACGATGGCGCGACGGTTGATGAGTCCACCCTGCGCAGCAGTGGTGCGGCCCGCGGCCAGAAGCTGCTCCGAGTCAAGATTCTGGGCGACGGCGAACTGACCAAGAAGTTGCATGTTAAGGTGGCTGCCTTCAGCGCTACCGCACGTGCGGCGATTGAGAAGGCCGGTGGCACCGCTGAAGTGGTGAGCTAAGTTCACCGAATCGGACCTCCGTTCTGCCCATGTTCAGTCAGATCCTCCAGACCTTCGCCAACTGCTTTAAGATTCCCGAGCTTCGCTCGCGGATTATCTTTACGGCATTGGTGCTCGGCGTCTGCCGCCTGGTGGCAATGACACCGGTTCCGGGGCTCGACGGCCAGGCGCTGTCGTCCTTCCTGGAGCAGCAGAGCCGTGGCAGTGCCGGCGGTTCCGTTCTCGGGCTCTACAGCATGTTCACCGGTGGCGCGCTGGAAAAGTGCGCGGTCGGATCGCTGGGCATCATGCCGTACATCAGCGCGACGATCATTATTCAGCTGCTGACTGCGGTCATTCCGATGCTGAGCAAATTGGCTCGTGAGGAAGGTGGCCGCCCCAAGCTGATCGCCTACGGACGTTATCTCACGGTGCTGCTTTGCCTCGGTCAGGGTTTGGTGTTGACGTTAGGTTGGGAGCACGCTGACAAGACTTTCTCGGGTTTCTCCGGAAGCCTGGTACCAGCCGATGCAAATCTCTGGTGGTATCGAGTGCAGACGGTGGTCGTCCTCACTTGCGGAACCCTGCTCCTGATGTGGCTGGGTGAGCAGATCACCGAGCGGGGCGTCGGCAACGGCGTTTCCCTAATCATCACGATTGGCATCCTCAATCGCCTACCATTGGCAGCCAAGTCGATGGGTCTGATGTTCTTCGGTGAAACCCGCACCGCCCGCTGGCCGACCGCATTTCTTCTGATTGCCGTGCTCTGTGTCGTGGTGGCTGGTGTCATCGCCATCACCCAGGCCCAGCGCAAGATTCCCGTTCAATACGCCCAGCGGGCCGTGGGTCGGAAGGTTTTCTCCGGTGGAACCTCGTTCATGCCCCTGCGAGTCAACTACGCTGGTGTCATGCCGGTGATCTTTGCCCAGGCGATCCTGATGTTCCCGAGCATGATCTTCACCAAACTGGGTGATATCTACCGCATTCCGTTCCTCAGAGGGCTCGGCATGTCACTTAACGAGCATGGATGGCTGTATCTGGTGCTCTTTTCACTGATGATCCTGTTCTTCTCGTACTTCTGGGTAGCCACCCAATTTAACGAGCTGCAGGTTTCCGACGATCTCAAGAAGCATGGTGGGTACATTCCCGGTGTCCGTCCGGGCAATCAGACCAGCGATTTCCTTCATCGCACGATGAGCCGTATCACGCTCGCCGGCGCAATCTTCTTGGTGATTATTGCGACGATCCCGACGCTCATGTCGAACTACGTGGGTGTGGAGTACAACGTAGCCCAGTTTTTTGGCGGCACCTCGATGTTGATCACTGTGGGTGTCCTACTCGATACGATGCGCCAGATGGAATCGTATCTCCTCATGCGTCACTATGATGGCTTCCTGAAAAAGGGGCGCATCAAGGGACGCATGTCCTGAGGATGGTCTTTTTAGAAGTTCTTTGTAAAATGCCCGCAACTCGCAATTCCGGCGGAAGATGTCGGAAGGGCGGGGGAAGCGGCGATGGGTTCGGGAGCTGGCATGGCTGATGGAAAGCCCAAGACTCCGTCCGAAATTGAGGCAATGCGGGAAGCTGGGAAACTGGCCGCTCGAGTGCTTCGTCGGGCGGCAGCCCTGGTGAGTCCAGGTCTGACTACTGCCGAACTTGATCGCTTGGTCGGTGAACTCCTGCGTGAGCAGGGGGCCACTAGCGCCTTCCTCGGGTACCGTGATTTTCCCGGACAGTGCTGCATTTCGGTTAACGAAGCCGTTGTGCATGGCATTGGAGATCGTCGTCGGTTGCAATTCGGTGACCTGGTAAAACTGGACATCGGCGTCCGCCACAAAGGCTTTGTGGGTGACGTGGCGATGTCCATTGCCGTCGGCGGATGTTCTCCGATTGCCCAGAAACTGATGGACGTGACTGTGCAGTCACTGTATGAGGGAATTTCCGCTGCGCGCCATGGGGCTCGGGTGAGCGATGTCTCAGCCAGGATTCAGAAGCGTGTGGAAGGTGCCGGGTTCAGTGTGGTGCGTGAATTTGTTGGTCACGGAGTCGGCCGGTCGGTCCATGAGGACCCGCAGGTACCGAACTATGTAGATCGACGAAATGATTCGCGTTTGCGTGCTGGAATGACCGTGGCGATTGAGCCAATGGTCAATCTGGGCGCGCCGGGTGTTGAGGTGCTGGGTGACAACTGGACGGTTGTGACTCGGGATAGGCAGTTGTCGGCGCATTTTGAGCACACGGTGCTCATCACCGACGGAGAGCCTGAGATTTTGACTAGAGATGAATTGCCGCCGCTCTATTAGCGGCGGAACAGATAGGAACGATTCGCGATGAAAGTGAGAGCGTCAGTTAAGAAACTTTGTGAAAACTGCAAGATCGTGCGACGCAAGGGCGTCATTCGCGTGATCTGCTCCAACGCGCGCCACAAGCAGCGCCAAGGTTGAACCATTTGAGCTATGCCACGCATTCTAGGTGTTGATATTCCGGGTGAGAAGCGGGTGGATATTTCCCTCCGCTACATCTATGGACTGGGCCCGGTGAACAGCCGACAAATCCTCGCGAAAGCGGGAATTGATCCTGCTACCCGTGCCAAAAGCCTGACCGAGTCCCAGTTGTCCTTGATCGTGAACGCGATTCAGGAAGGCAAGTACGTCGTGGAAGGCGACCTGCGGCGCGAGCTTGGTATTAATCTCAAGCGCCTTCAGGCCATCAAATCCTACCGGGGTACGCGCCACTTGCGCGGCCTGCCGGTGCGCGGTCAACGGACCCAGACCAACTCCCGCACTCGCAAGGGGCCGCGCCGCACCGTTGGTGTGCAGCGGAATCCGAACGCCAAGTCCGGCACACACTAATCTTTTCCAGCAATTCCTATGGCAGACGAGACGAAAGCGGCGAAGCCCGCCGCGAAGAAGGATACCGCCGAGGGCGCCGCTCCGGCCGCCGAGAAGCCGGCGAAGGCCCCGAAGAAGGCCGCCGCTGCGGCTGCCGCCGCTCCTGCGGCGGATGCAGCCCCTGCGACGCCGCCGACTGTGGCTGCTCCCTCCGCCGCCGAGTTGCTCGGTGACGATCCGAACGCCAAGAAGGTGGTTCGCGTCAAGGGCGCCAAGAACATCAGCGTGGGCATTGCCAACATCTTGGCGACCTTCAACAACACCCAGGTCACCATTACCGATATGCAGGGCAACCTGATCGGTTGGAGCACCGCCGGTCGCGTTGGATTCAAGGGATCCCGCAAGAGCACCGCCTTCGCCGCCCAGCAGGCAGCCCAGGACGCCGCCCGTCAGGCGATGTCTCATGGCATGCGTGAAGTCGAAGTGCGCGTTAATGGTCCGGGTTCCGGCCGCGAGAGTGCCATCCGCGCCCTCCAGGCGATTGGACTCGAGATCTCGGCGATCAAGGACACCACTCCGGTGCCCCACAACGGATGCCGCCCCCGCAAGAAGCGCCGCGTCTAGTCCTGCTGGCACGCCCCTGAACTCCAGAATCTCGAACGTCTTCCTATGGCTCGTTATACCGGCCCCCGCACCCGCATCAGCCGCCGCTTCGGCGTCCCCATTTTCGGCAACTCGAAGTACCTTGAACGCCGCCCCTACGGCCCCGGTGTTCATGGCCCGAAGTCCCGCCGCAAGCACAGTGACTACGCGATCGGTCTGATCGAGAAGCAGAAGCTTCGCTATTTCTACGGCCTGATGGAACGCCAGTTCCGCAACGCCTATGAAAAGGCGCTGCGTATGCGTGGCGTTACAGGCGAGAAGCTCCTTCAGATCCTTGAAGGTCGTCTTGACAACCTGGTTTACCACGCCGGCTTTGCGCTCACCCGCCCGGCCGCTCGCCAGCTCGTGGCCCATGGCCACGTCAAGGTCAACGGACGCAAGGTCGACGTGCCCAGCTTCGCCGTTAAGGTCAACGATGTGATCGAGGTTCGTGACCACAACGTCAGCAAGCAGCTGGCGGCCAAGAATGTTGAGGGCGCCACCAGCCGCGTCGTGCCTGACTGGCTGTCCGTCGACAAGGCAGCCCTGAAGGCGACCCTTCTCCGCGTGCCGTCCCGCGACGAGATCAACCCGATCGCCAACGAGCAGGCGGTCGTCGAATTCTACTCCCGTTAACCCGTCCTCCCCTC
>JANXMD010000108.1 GCA_025354845.1 Verrucomicrobiota bacterium
CCGCGGCACTGACCTTTGCGAACTGGCTCTACGGCATGTTCGTCCTCCCCGAATCGCTAGCCTTGGAGAATCGCCGCGGCTTCACGTGGGCACGCGCCAATCCGGTGGGTTCGTTGATGGCCCTGCGTCGCTGGCCGGTGGTCGTGGGACTCGCGGCCAGTTTGTTCCTCATGAACCTCGCCCAGTTCGGCCTCCAAAACGTCTGGGTGCTCTACACCGAATACCGCTACCACTGGACCAGCCGTCAGGTGGGTGGCTCGCTTGCGGTCGTGGGTCTCATGGCCGCCATCGTCCAGGGTGGTCTGGCGCGACGCATCATCCCGGCTCTCGGCGAACGCAAGGCCATCATTATTGGTCTCACGGTGGGCGTGCTCAACATGACCGGCTACGGCCTGGCCAGCGCCGGATGGGTCATCATCGCCATCCTCGCCGTGGGTTCCCTCGGATCCTTCGCCGGCCCGGCACTGCAAGGGCTCATCTCACGTCACGTGCCTCCCAACGAACAGGGATCGGTGCAGGGCGCCCTCTCCGGTTTGGGCAGCGTGGCAGGCTTCATCGCCCCGCCGCTGGCCACCGGACTGTTCGGCTATTTCATCAGCGACCGCGCCCCGATTCACCTCCCCGGCGCACCCTTTTTCCTCAGCGCGCTCCTGTTACTGACCGCGATGCTCCTCGCCGTGCGCTCCTTCCGTTCCACGCCCAAAGAGTGAATGGAACCGCGGTAATTCGGTAGGGCGAACCTCCCGGTGAGCCGGACGGACGGACGTGTTTCACTGTGCCGCGGGGCGTCCGACTCCCACCCGCCTTCTACGCACCCGCTCGGCAGAGCCTCGCGCTACCAGCCTCCGCGGTTCCCTTCCGGTTCAGTGCGGTTCGCCGAAGTGCGCATCGGCGAACTGCATGAAGATCCGCCAATCGCCGACGGTCATGGAGTGCTTACCGGGCCGGACGTAATAGCCCAGGCGGCTGGCGACCAATGTTCCCACTTCCGGTTCCACTGCGACCTCCACGCCACCGGCACCGAGCAGCCGATACACCGGCGCCGCAGCCTGCAGCACTTCGAACTGCCCAGACGGATTCGCCCACTGATCTTCCTTCGCATTACTCAGCAGAACCGGCCGCGGGGCCATGAGAGCGACGAGACAGTGTTGATCGAATGGCAGGCGTGCCGTCTCGGAATTGAAGGCCTTGAAGTTCGCAGTGAACCAGTGCGGAAAGGCGGTGTTGATGCGCTGCACCGACTCGCCAACCGTCCCGCGATTCGGCGCCGTGCCACCGCAGCCCGCTTGATGCGGAATCGCCAACGCAATGCGTTCGTCAAATGCCGCGGCGAGCAGCGCGGTCTTGCCATTGCGCGAGTGGCCCACCAGCGCGATGCGCTTGGGATCGAGATCGGGATCAGTCACTAGATAGTCCACACACCGATGCGCGCCCCAGGCCCACGCGGCGATGGTGCCCCGATCCGCGGGCTGGGGAGGAGTGGTCGCACCAGATTTCGCGGCGAGCCACGCGTAGAGCCCTTCGGTGAATTCCTTGCGATCTGGATCCACGTCGCTGGTGCAGAAACTCGCCAGAGCGTAGCCACGATCCAGAATCTCACGGATAGGCCAGTCCACCGCCTGACCACCCCGCGACGCATCGGTGGCGTGGCCGTCCTTGCAGCCTTTGCAGGAATCGTACAGCCAACCCTTCGCCAACGGGATTCGCGGATCTTCGGACAGTGCATGATTTCCACAGAAATTGATGCCCAGAAATACCGGGACCCGGCCCTTGGCCTGATTCGGCGTCACCACCATCAGATCAATGGTTGGGGCCGACGGATCTCCGAAGGAAACGGTCACGACTTTCAATGTTCCCTTTCCGCCCAGAAAATCGCGGTAAACCCCATTCACTTTGAATTGAGGAGCGACCGGGGCGACGGGAATCCGGCCATACATGTAGTGTTGAAACAACTCGCGCAGTTCGGGCTTCCGACGGGCGTTCCAATCCGCAACCGAGGTCACTTGCGAGCCGTCCAGGCACTGCAATGGATCCGGCCACGCCTGTCGCACGGGAAGCGCGGCGGGATCGGGGAAATTGGCCGCAAGGGCGAGCGAGGCACCGGTGAAAGCGATCGCCAAGACGCGACGAAGTGCGGGGACCATGCGGGGGAGGATGGGGAAATGTTGAACCGTGGAAAGGTTGAAAGGGAAGGAGGTAAAAGGGCGCGTACGATCGAACGACCGGTTCGTTGGGACGCTTTCCAAACCGGTAGCGCCGCTACCGGACTCCACACCGCTTCGCGGGCTGCGGAGTCATTCCACGCACGACGCCAAGGCAAGGCACCCTCGCGCTATGGACTCCGGTGGGGAGCGGAGCGACTCACCGGTTTGGGAACGGCACCCGCAGCGGGATGGGGAATCGTTGGAACCACACCGGTTTCACGGCGCGGACGGAAGGGCGGGTGCGCTTGAACGACCGGTTCGTTGGGACGCTTTCCAAACCGGTAGCGCCGCTACCGGACTCCACGCCGCTTCGCGGGCTACGGATCACGACTTCTGAAGTTCTCCCCTTTCACCCCTCCGCCCCTTCAACTCCCAACCACCCCGACAAACAGGTCCTCCCTCGCCCACCGCGCGAACCACGCCCCCACCGTCGCCTCATCCAAGTCGTCGCGCACCGCGGCCGCCTCAAGCGCGGGCCCGAAGGCGGCGCCTTCGATCAATTGCTTCAACAACGCGTGCTCCCCCGCGGCCAGGGGAAGACGTCGCACCACGTAGTCACGCCGCGTGAGCGCCACCCACGACGGCTCGGGATCGGGGAACTCCAGTTCCGCGTCCGCGGCAGCCGCTCGAGCCCGGGTGTAGAACTCGCTCACCGGAAAGGAGGTCGCGACCAGACGCAGGCACGGCGCGGGAGTCAATCGCGTGATCTCCGCTGCCGGCCCGTCCAGAGCCTCAAGCTGCGCGACGTCAAGACGCGGTCCATCTTCAATTCCCGGGCCGTCGAAGACTTCATAGAGCTCCAGTTCGAAGCGGGCGAGATCGACCAGAAAATCTGCCCAGTCGGGCTGCGACGCGTCCTCTCGCGGCGGTCGCGTCACGGCAAGGAACTCGGGAAAACGCAACCCGAGTCGATGCAGCGTGTACGATCGGGAGGGATTCTCCTTCAAATACTCTGCCGCAAATCCCTCGAACGCCTCGTCCCCAAGCGTGCGCTTCAAAATGGGGAATACCTCACCGAGACAATCCACGAGCCGGGCGAAGTAGGCGTTGGCGTATACCGCGATCCGGTTCGCTGGATCGAGTTTCGAGGAGCCGGTGAGGATCGACTCGAGTGGGTTCTCGCTGCTGCCGAATTCTGCCTCCGCCTCCGGAGAGGTTGCGCCCGCCTCCACGCCGTCAGGATGGGACACCACCGCCTGGAACCAGCGCTGCATCCGCGCCAGCTCCGTGGAATCATCCGGGTTCGAAGTCATTGAACCTCCACCAGCAGCGGGTGCAATGGTTGCGGGATGGCACCAAAATCCGAGAATTCTGGAACCTCCAAAGCCGCCGGGCTCGCACTCGTGGCGGTTTCGGACCCACCCCAGTACGCCCGCGCCTTCAACACCTCCGCATGCAGAACCGGGAACGGCGGGATGTGGGCATCCCACTCCAGCAGCGTCGAGACGCCACCCGTAAGCGCGTGCGCGAGCCGGTACAGCGACCACACCAGGTCCACCACCGGATGATCATGCGTGTCGATGAGATGCGTCCCGCAATGCGTGTGACCAGCAATGTGGAACTGGACGATGCGCTCGACCGGCAGGGCGCGAATGAACGCCTCGGGATCGAACTCGTGGTTGATCGCCGAGACATAGACGTTGTTCACGTCGAGAAGCAGCCCGCAGTCCGCCGCCTCCGCCATGCGGGCGATGAATTCCCACTCGGGCATGGTGGATCCGCGAAATCCAACATAGGTGCTGGGGTTTTCGAGGACGAGCGGACGCTCTAGAAAATCCTGCACCTGCCGCACGCGCGATACCACGTGACGCAGACTCGCCTCGGTGAGCGGCAGCGGGAGGAGGTCATGCGTGTTGCGTCCCGCCACTCCGGTCCAACAGACATGATCCGATATCCATGCCGGTCGAATGTCGCCGGCCAGCGCCTTGAGTCGGGCGAGGTACTCGAAGTCCAGCGGATCAGTGCTGCCGATGGAGAGCGAAACGCCGTGCATCACCACCGGATACCGGCTGGCGATGCGCTCCAGCACGTGGCGCGGGCGGCCGCGCGAGTCCATGTAGTTCTCCGAAATGATCTCGAACCAATCCACGTCCGGCTGCTCGCGCAGCAGGTGGGGGTAATGGACAGCACGAAGCCCAACCCCGAGACCGAGGTTGGGCAATCCGAGACGAGGAACCGGCATGGCGGTTCCGGGCGCGATGGGAATCGCGTCCGGGAGGAACTCAGGCCTTCTTAGCCGGGGCGGCGCCGAACTTCTGGCCCTTCTTGGTCAGCTGGGCTTCGAAGGATTTGCGCGCCTTCTTCCAGGTCTTGTCGTCCAACGGCACCCCGCAGGAGCCGTGGCCCTTGCAGGAGTTTTCGCCGGGATGCTCGCCGCAACCGCCCTGGCCCTTGCAGGCGTTGTCGCCGTTGCAGGTGTGGGCTTCGGCGGTCGCGCACTTGCCGACGCCGGCGCAGGAGTTGTCCTTGCCCTTGCCCTTGCCCTTGCAGGTGTTCAAGCCGCGGCAGACATGCGGATCGAGCAGGAGATTGGCGGGATCATTCGTGCCCTTGCCCTCGGCGGCACGCAGCACGGCGGTGGAGCCAAGCATCAGGCCACCGACGGCGGCACTAGTGAAGCGGCCGAAGGAACGACGGGAGAGACGGTCAGACATGGGATTCGTTTATGGGGTTGAAGTTCGAGCCGTTGAAATTTCAGCCAATCTTGGCGTCCGGCGGCGGTTTGCAACCGGAATTCTGAGGGTTTAACCGCAGATGAACGCAGATAGACGCAGATGGGGAATCATTGGAGCCAAGCCGGGGCCAAAGCCGCGCGGCCGCGGAAACAGCTCCGGCCCCCTTCCGACATCAGCGTTCATCTGCGTCCATCCGCGGTTAAACTCTTCAGGGTAGCTCACGGTACCGCAGCCCCCATCGTCAGGGTCTTGCGGCGGTACACTTTGTCGCTGTTGCAGACGTAGAGCCAGGCGCGGCCCGGGCCGGCGAAGGTGCAGCTCACCGTTCCCTTGTCCTGCGGACGTGACACGATGCCGCCCATACGGCCGTTGGGATCGAACATCTGGATGCCCAAATGACTGGTGATCCACGCACGTCCCTGGGCATCGGTGGTCATTCCGTCGCCTCCACTGTCCGCCTTGCCCGGAGGCGCGCGGAGTTCCAGGTTCTTTTCGCCGCCACGGAGGGTGCCATCATCGAGAATCAGGAAGGTCCACGCATTGGTCCCGCCGTATTCGCTCACCACCAACTGGTGTTGATCCGGAGTCAGGCCGATGCCGTTGGGCTTGTTGATGCCACCGGCCACGGGATGCGGACGGGACAGATTCCGGGCCGAAGTCGGCACCGCCACCACCTGCCCGGCGCCAGTGTCCGTGAAGTAAATCCAGCCGCTCTTGGACACGATCAGGTCGTTCGGCTGCACGTCGGTGGCCACGGTCTCGATGGTCTTGCTGATGGGATCGATGGTGATGATTCGCTTCTCCTTGTCGGTGCCCTGCGTGGCCGCGTAGAGCCGGCCGTCGGCACCAAACTTCAAGCCACTGATCTTGGGGCCGTTTTCGAGCCACTTCTCAGGTTTGCCCCCGTTAACCGACACCTTGTACACGGTGTTCTTGTTAAGATCGCTGAAGTAGAAATTGCCATCTGAGTCGCTGCAGGCGGCGTCGGTGAAGCCGTAGCCCTCGCCCACCAGTTCCCAGTCG
>JANXMD010000134.1 GCA_025354845.1 Verrucomicrobiota bacterium
TGGGCGCGGGGTGACGATGGACACCGGGGCGCCGACGAGGGCGTTCAGCAGGGTGGACTTCCCGGCATTGGTGCGGCCGATCAACACGGCGAGGCCGGATCGGAAGGGGACGGCAGTGGGTTCGGACATGAACAACAGGTCGCCGCATCCTCCGCAAATTGGCGGCTGAAACAAGCCAGCGATTCTTGGTCTTCCTGCCCGACGTTGCCAAACGCACCGATTTCGGCTTCCTTGACTCAGTTCATCCACTTGGTTTTCCCATCTCGAAACGCTCCTGCTCCCCGTCGTTCATGAAGACTCCTCTCCCTGTCTGGATCGTCGGACTGTCCCTCGCCACCGCCGTTTACGCCGCCGACTGGCCCCAGTGGCGCGGTCCGACCCGCAATGATCACTCTCCGGACAAGGGCCTGCTCAAATCGTGGCCGGAGGAGGGTCCCAAGTCGGTATGGACCTTCAAAGACGCCGGTTTGGGCTACTCCGGCTATTCGATCGCCGGCGGTAAGCTCTTTACGATGGGACTTCGCGATGGCAAAGAGCGGGTGATTGCCATCGATGCCACTTCGGGCACTGAACTCTGGGCGGCCGATGCCGGCGACAAGTATCCTAACGGCTGGGGCGACGGCCCCCGTGCGACGCCGACGGTCGATGGCGACCGCGTGTACGCGATGGGCGGTCAGGGAACGCTGACCTGCGCGCAGGCGGCGGACGGCAAGGTTCTCTGGCAGAAATCCCTTCAAACCGACCTTGGCGGAAAATTGCAGGGCTGGGGCTATACCGAATCGGTGTTGATCGTGGGGGACACCCTCATCTGCACTCCGGGTGGATCCAAGGGAACCTTGGCTGCGCTCAACAAGCGGACCGGCGAGGTCCTCTGGCGCACTACTGATCTCACCGATGAAGCGCAGTACGCGTCCTCCATTCTCATCCAGAACGCTGGCAAGTCACAGGTGGTGCAGTTGGTCGGCCAGAAGCTTTTCGGGGTCGATCCCGGGTCGGGGAAGACCCTGTGGTCGTCCCGCTTCCCGGGCCGTGTGGCGGTGATCCCAACCCCGATCGACGGCGGCGAGGGACGCATTTATGTCACGGCGGGCTATGGCGTCGGCTGTCAGCTGATCCAGCTCGGTGCGGACAATTCGGTCACCACGGTTTACGAGAACAACAAGGTGATGAAGAACCACCACGGCGGCGTGGTGCTCGTGGACGGGTACCTTTACGGCCATTCCGACGGCTACGGCTGGGTCTGCCAGGAACTCAAGACAGGCAAAGAAGTCTGGGTGCACAAAGGGTTCGGAAAGGGGGCCATCCATTTTGCCGACGGCATGCTGTACTGCTTGAATGAGAAGTCCGGCGAAGTGGCGTTGGTCGAAGCGTCGATCACGGGCTGGAACCAGAAGGGTCACTTCACGCTCTCGCCCCTTTCGCAGCAGCGCAACCCGCAGGGCGGCA
Source organism: Verrucomicrobiota bacterium (assembly GCA_025354845.1). GTDB lineage: Bacteria > Verrucomicrobiota > Verrucomicrobiia > Limisphaerales > UBA9464 > CAIVQB01. The sequence continues at coordinate 1,447 of JANXMD010000134.1, forward strand.
TCTGGCCGCATCCGGTGGTGGTCAACGGCCGCCTGTATTTACGGGATCAGGAGACTGTGTACTGCTTCGACGTGAAGGACTCACGCTAGAGCCCTCGCCCCCTTACCCGGTAGCGCGAGGCTCTGCCGAGCGAGGTGCGTAGGTGGCAGGTGGGAAGCGACGCGGCGAACAGAGGCACGTCCGCCCACCCGGCTCACCGGGAGGTTCGCCCTACCATGTCTGCCGCAGCTCGGCGGTAGCGCGAGGCTCTGCCGAGCGAGGTGCGTAGGCGGCAGGTGGTACGCCACGGGGCGAGGTCAAGCACGTCCGCCCACCCGGCTCACCGGGAGGTTCGCCCTACCCGCCGCGCCTCGGCAACTCAACCTGTTCTCCGATCTTCCCACGCCGGAAGCCCTCGGGTTAGGCTCGCCTCGTTCACCCATCGTCATGGCGTATTTGTCCTTTCACGGCGTCTCAAAGCGTTTCCCCGGAGTTCAGGCCCTGGATGCGGTGAGCTTTTCCGTCGAGCGCGGCGCCTGCCACGCCCTCATGGGTGAGAATGGCGCGGGCAAGAGTACGCTCGGTAAGATCCTGGCCGGGGTGTATGTGGCCGATGCGGGCGAAGTTCGGCTCGATGGCAACACGGTGGCGCCTTCGGATCCGCTAGAGGCCCGCAAGCTGGGCATTGCCATGGTCCATCAGGAGCTCGCCTTCTGCCCGAACCTATCGATCGCCGAAAATCTCTGCCTGGGCGACATGCCGGCCCGGGCTGGCTGGGTGGATCGCGAGGCCATGCGCTCGCGGGCCCGCGCGATGCTCACCGAGATCGGCGCCACCTTTGACGTGGACGAGCCGATTTCCCGCCTCACCACCGGACAGGAACAGCTGGTTCAGATCGCCGCTGCCGTGGGCACCGGCGCGGGGGTCATCGTGTTCGACGAGCCGACCAGCTCGCTGTCCACCGCAGAAAGTGAGCACCTCTTTGAACTGCTT
>JANXMD010000439.1 GCA_025354845.1 Verrucomicrobiota bacterium
TGGGGCCGTCGCTACCTGCTCAAGGTGATTGAATGGGATCACCCCGCCTCCGTGGAGCTCAGCCACAGCCGACTGATCCTTCGCCTGAGACCCGGATCCGATCCCACCTCGAAGCGAGAGCTGCTGGAATCTTGGTACCGAGAACAGGTCCGAATTGCGTTGCCTGCGTTGATGGCCAAGTGGGAGCCGTTGATTGGAGTCAAGGCCGAGCGCTGCTTCGTCAGGCGGATGAAAACCAAATGGGGAAGCTGCAATCCCCGGGCCCGGACGATCCGCCTGAACACCGACCTCGCGAAGAAGCCCCGAGAATGCCTGGAGTACCTCCTTGTCCACGAGCTGGTCCACCTGCTGGAACCGACCCACAACGCGCGATTCATCGCCCTGATGGACCGCTTCCTTCCCAAGTGGAACCACCATCGTGCCACTCTCAACCGCCTCCCAGTACGGCACGAAGAGTGGGTGTACTGACCGAAAGGTGCGGTGCGACTCTCGCGATACCGAGGCTGCAGGTGTCCTAGCTGAAAACCTTATCAGCGTGACGCTTCGAGTGATCGAGGAATGGGTTGTCGGTTATTTCATGAAGGTGCTATTGAATCGTTGCGAAGCAGCTTCAGGGAAGGGTCTCCCGCTGCTCGCTGCTAAAGCCGGATTTCGTATGAAAGTCCGGGTTTTGGCAGGACCCAAGTCGTCGTCGACACCCTGGTCTTAACCGTTCCGGAGTCAGGGTCTGTCTGCCTGCTGCTCTTTAGCATCGGCTTGGGAGTTGGCGTCCTCGGACGTGCCGGATGCCGATCTGCAATGGGCTTTCGCTCACCGTATTGACTGAAGAGTGGTGGAGGGTATCGCGTTCGATGCTCGGCCTCGGCGAAAGATGTCGATCAGTCCCCCCGGTTGAACGGGTGCGGGTTTGGTGACCGTCGCGGCGGCTACTTGAAGTGGTAAATCACCGCGGCGCCGACAGTGGTGTCGGGCTTGCCGCTGAAGGTGTTCTTGCGTTCCACATAGAAGCCAATGGGGAAACTGATCACGGTCTTCTCCGGATGGGCCAGGTCCTCGGAGGCCTTATAGCTTCGGATCACCAAACTGAGTCCAACGGAGTGCACGGGATGTCCCTCTTGTCGGGGCGTGAGTGTTCCGTAAGGGGACACGAGTAGGTTGTAGGTTGCGGCGGAATCGGTAAGAGGCAGATGCCGCCAAAACGAATTAATCCCTTCGAAGGCGTGGTTGTAGAGCAGCGACACCGGGTATTCTTGGAAGGTGTTCAATCGACCGTAGCGTGCTGCCTCACCGCCGGAGACGGCCGCCAGGGTGCTGCCCCCGGATCCAGGAAACGTCGCCTGCAGGGTGCCCACGGTGGTACTCGGCAGATCCTGATAGTTCGACGCTTCGCGCACGCCCGCGCTTAGGGCGACACCGGCCGGAATCCACGGAATCGCGACCGATAGCGTTTCGATGAACTCGCCCTGCGCGGCAGAGGTTTTGCGAAACTCCTGACCGGAGGGGCGACTGGGATCGAACACGGCGTAGTCGGCGTAGCCTCCATTGACGCGAGTGGTGAGCGACCAGGCCCAGGCGTGGCTGTCGTCGATGGACTTGGTCCAGGTCTTGTTGGCGATCAACGACAGCTCGGTTTTGGGCCAACGTTCGAAGCGGAGAAACTGCGGGAGGCCATCGATGGCGGAGGCTTTGAGCGTGGCTCCGAGCAACAGGTCGGGAATGCCCAACCAGGTCATCGGCTTGCCGAGATAGGTCAGTTCAACGTCTTTGGCACCGGTGTCGAGCTTGGCATGGAGGCCGTCGAGACCGTCGGCGGTGCCGCCGCTGGAGTAAAAGGCGTCGCGCGGACCGCCGGCATCAATCAAGAGTTGGGCGTGAAGCGGCAGGCAGGCGGAGGCGGCGACCGCCATTCCAGTGATGGGGAGCAGGCATCGGGACATAACACGATGGGGTTGGAGTCAAACGTTCAGGGGGTCTTGGGGCGGGTGAAGGCGACGGGGATAAGGTCGTGAGGGTCGGGAATGGCGGTTCGTGGATCGGCTTCGGCGCCGGCGGGGAAGTGGAAGTCGACGGTCTTGGCGGAATTGCCGGTGCCGATGGAGGCGAAGACGGTGCCCGCGTGGCGGCCGTCGATGGAGATCAGGCAAACGGCAACCGGGGGCTGGGTATTTGAACCGGTTCCCACGATGCGGAACGTTCCGTGGAGGAAGGGCTCGGTGAGAACCGCCTCGAGTTCCAGCATATAGATCCCGGGCTTCTGCTTTCGAAACTTGCCCTGTGGGAGTTCGCCAAGGGGCGGACTTTGCACGACGAATTCGATGACCAGAGGGTTTTTGCGGACTTCGAGTTGGATCTTGGACATCGGCATTCCTTTTCCCTGTGTCTGCGATTGGGTTTTCGGGCACGACCTCATTGGAGGTTCTGCGTGTCCCGGGTACTTCCTTGTTCCTCGGGATAAAGCCTTGAACCCAGCCGGGTCGACAAGGAGAATTCTACTCGATGCCTGAGGATCCCGTTTCTCGAATCCGACGCGCCCGGATTTCCGATGCAAGTGAGCTCGCTCGCCTCACTGCGCAATTGGGCTATCCCGCCAGTATCCAGGCTCTGGAGGACCGCCTCGTGCGGGTGGTTTCCAGTTCCATCGACTGCCTGCTGGTGGCCGAGGAATCCCCCGAGCGTCTCGCTGGTTGGATTCACGGCTTTCGCGTCCAGCTCCTGGAGTCGGAGAACCGTGTGGAAATCGGCGGACTGATCGTGGACGAGGGACGCCGACGAACGGGAATAGGGCGTCTCCTGGTGGCCGAACTGGAATCGTGGGCCCGGAAGTCAGGCGTCGCAGAACTCGGCGTCCGATGCCGCGTGGAGCGGGAGGAGTCTCACCGGTTCTACGAATCGCTGGGGTTGCGTGCGACTAAGACCCAACGGGTATTTCGCAAGTCGCTGGCGAATGGTGGGGGAATCCCAAATTGAGCGGCGGGGCAGAGTGCGAGTAAGATTACGATTACGATTACGATTACGATTACGAT
>JANXMD010000235.1 GCA_025354845.1 Verrucomicrobiota bacterium
GGTGCCGGCGGCGGCGGCGGAACAACAACGGCCTGAACCTGCGGAAAAATCTGCGCCGGAGCCGGGGGGAAATACGTAAATATCGGGGTCGAGACCATGACCGGTGCTCCGTGCACCAGGCTTCCCGCTCCATCGTCAATCAACCAGTTGTATTTTACCGCTGAGGGCGCGCCGTAGTATCCCGCTCCGAAATGTTCGCCGCCAAAATTGATGGATGGATCGGTGAATTGGTGTCCTTGCGTCGGCGCGATTGGACCGGCCGGGATTGCCGTATATGCCGTCCATGTCCCGTCAGGATTCCGTACCCCGGCGTACCGGATGAACACCTTAGGATGCAGCGGATCCGTGTTGTCCTCCGTAATCTTGGGGATCCCGTAATGGTTGTAGTCGTAGGTGTAGGTGATATCCCGACTATGCACATCGTCCAACTCAATCTCGAACCCATGAGCCTCAGCTCCGGTGTCGTTGACACAATCAAAGTTGTTGAGTGTGCCGTAGGCGATGCTGGCGCGGGCGGAGACCGCCAGTCCCAGAGCGATCACCGTTGACGCGAAGGCGACTATTCCGCGGATTCGAGTGCCGGCGCAGGTCGCAGCTGAACTGCAACTGTCTAATGATAATTGATTCATATCTTTTGACTGACGAGTCACGTTATGTTTCCAAGCCGATGACAGTTATCTCCTGCATCTCCTCAGCCGGATCCGGGCGCGAGGAAGTTGTTTCTGAAAGTGAAGTCATCTCGGTTTCACTCTCCCGACGGTAAAACAGCTCGATGAAAAGACCGTGAATCTGAGATGAAGATTTCTTCAGAATGGATTACCGCGCATCTCGCCAGCCCCCGTTCGAACATTCGCTTCCCAAACCAATCTGTCATAGGAACTCGCCTCTTTCCGAGCGCCCACGGACTTCGAATCCTCCCTCCGTTCACTTGGCGCTTGCACACACCGGCACGATCGCGAGGATTGCTCGGTGAAGGTGCTTTTGGTCGAAGATGACAGAAAAACTGCGGCCTTTGTTGCCAAGGCGCTCAAGGCGGAGGGGTTTGTCGTGGAAACCCTGGTCAACGGTGACACGGCATTGGAGGTGTTGGCAGTGAACTCCGTTGATGTGGTCGTTATGGATATCATGCTCGTGGGGCGCGATGGTCTGAGTGTCCTGAAGCAGATGCGGGGTCGGGGTGACCGGACACCGGTGCTGCTCCTCTCGGCTCGCGGGGCGATCAATGAACGGGTCGAAGGCCTTAACGCAGGTGCGGACGACTATCTTGCCAAGCCGTTTGCTTTGGAGGAGGTCCTGGCCAGGGTTCGAGCTATCGTGCGCCGGGCGGGCGATGCCAGATCCCCAGTGCTGCGGGTAGGTGATCTGACGCTCGACACCGTTTCTCGTGTCGCCAAACGCGGCGAGCGGAAGATCGAACTCACCCAGCGGGAATTTCAGGTGCTTGAATACCTGATGCGCTCAGCCGGCCGCGTTTGCAGTCGAATGATGGTCATCGAAAAAGTCTGGGATTACGGTTTCGACCCCGGCTCAAATCTGGTTGATGTTTATATTGGGAAGCTTCGGGAGAAGATTGATTCGGATCACGAAATACGCCTCCTCCACAGCGTGCGCGGCGAGGGATACGTGATGAAGGAGGTCCCTTGACCATCTCTCGGCGCCTCGGAGTGGGCTACGGTTCGATCGCAGCGGCATGCCTGATGCTTGTGATCTGGCTGGGCTACCATGAGTTCGTCGAGGAACCCGCACAGTTTAGAGCGGCTGGAATGCCCAACCTCCACCAGGACACCCAAGCTGAACTTTCCACAGTCTGTTTTCTGGGGGCCATTCCAGCCCTGCTCGGCTTAGGCTGGTGGTGGGTCCGACGAGTCTTGGCTCCACTCGGCACCCTGGCGTCGGCGGTGGAACGGATCGACTCCACCAATTTGCAACAACCGCTTCCCCGGTCCCATTCCGGGGACGAAGTGGATAAGCTCGCTGCCGCCTTCAACTTGATGACCTCACGACTGGATCAGTCATTTCGTCAGACGCACGAGTTCACGCTTCACGCGTCGCATGAGTTGAAGACCCCGCTGACGGTGATGCGAGCCCAGTTGGATACCGTCCTGCGGGAAGCTGGCTCAGCTCCCAACGAGCAGGACGCTTGGATCCGCAGTCAATTGGAAGAGTTGAGCCGAATGTCCCGGATTGTTGATTCACTGACCTTGCTCACCAAGGCGGATGTGGGTTTGGTGACCTTGGAGCGGCAATCCGTGCCCTTGGACGAGTTGATAGAAGCGTCTTTCGAAGATGCACAAATCCTGGCGGCAGCGAGTCAGATCCTGGTTACCCTTGGTCCGTTGGTGCAGACCACCATCATTGGCGACCGCCAACGCCTGCGACAACTGCTCTTGATCCTTCTCGACAACGCTGTGAAGTACAATTCGCCGGGAGGCAGGATCGTGATCTCATTGCGCGCGAGTGGATCACAGGTCGAGTTGGAGGTCACGAATACCAGCGATGCCATTGCTCCGAAGACGCTCGAAAGAATCTTTGAGAGGTTTGTCCGCGGAGAGAATGCCCAGGGGAAGGTGGACGGGTGCGGTCTCGGCCTGACAATTGCCCGATGGATCGTCCAAAGCCACGGCGGAAACATTCAACTCGTCGCCGAGACCGAAGGACTCATATCAGCCCGGATCCAACTTCCAAAAGCCGGGTCCATTGGATCGAGTCAACGGCCCTGACCCCCAAGGATCCCTGGTTGATGGACCGTCATTGGTTCTCCACCCATTCGGCACCGGTGATTCCGTCCACAGGGGGAGCTCACGGTAGACGTCCTCGCCGAGGAGGGTGACCAGGGTTTCAATGGCGGCGATTCCGAGCCAACCAGCACCAATCCGGTTTCAACCTTTATCGACACCACGCGGATTTGGCGGTTTCGCTTCAAATCTCGGGGCATGGGACCTCTCGACCTGATTCCGAACGCCCTCCGAGGACTGCTCCCTCGCGGGGGCGATCCACGAACTACGGTATCAGGAAACTATCCTGGATGTGGGAATTCCACCGACGACAGGGAATGATGGCTTCAGGAGGAACGGAATCCGTCCTTGGATTCAACTCCTCGGCTCACAGCCCAAAGCGCTTCTGCAGGACGCAGGCGCTCAGGACGGACATCAGCACCTGGTCCCACACGACTCGGTCCCCTTCCGACATGGCGGGCAGCAAATCCAGCAGGTCAACGACGCTCTTTTGATCGTAGAACGGAAGCGCACCGAGCTCACCGCCGCGCAACGTATCCTGTAGCATTTCGTGAAATCGCTCACCCGGAAGGGTCGTCACGGGCGGCGAAAGGAACGGGTGTTTCTGCCGACGATACACGGTGTCGGTGATCACCGAACGAGTTGCCTCCCGTAGAATGTGTTTCTCGGTCATCCCGCGGATCTTTAGCGACACGGGCACTCGGCGCAGAGACTCGACGACATGATGATCGAGGAATGGGACACGCCCTTCAATGGAATGGGCCATCTCCATGCGATCCC
>JANXMD010000314.1 GCA_025354845.1 Verrucomicrobiota bacterium
GATGAGATCGTGACACCCCTTTGACCGCGGGGAATCGATCCGCCCAGGAACCGCGTACACCTGCCGTCCGTACTCTGCGGCAAAATTGGCGGTGATCATGGCGCCGCTGGTGGCGTTGGCTTCCACCACCACCGTTCCGAGGGTCATCCCGGCCACGATGCGGTTGCGAATCGGAAAGGTCTGCTTGTCTGGGGTTCGGCCAAAGGGGAACTGGGTAATCACCGCGCCGCTCGCCGCCACCCGCTCGAAAAGATCGCGGTGTTCCGCGGGGAACACGATATCGAGGCCCGATCCCAGCACCGCCACGGTACGCCCGCGAGCCGACATCGCCCCGGCATGGGCAGCAGCATCAATCCCCCGCGCACCGCCGCTCACCACCGAGACCCCGGCAAACGCCAGCTGATAGGACAGCTTTCGCGCCACTTCAACCCCGTAGTGGGTGGTGAGCCGCGATCCGACGATCGCAATGCCAGCACGATCCGGTGCGTTCAGCGTTCCCTTCACATAGAGCACCACCGGGGGGTCGTAGATCTCACGCAGAAGCGCTGGATACTCCGCATCGGCTGGAATCAGCACCCGGCATCCCGCCGACTCGATGCGCTTTAATTCGCGGTCCAGGACCCCTGTTCCCAGGCCATTGGCCACGGAATGGGCGGTTTCGGGACCAATTCCAGGCACCTGCACCAACTGGTCACGATTCGCCAACAACACCGCCACCGGGTCGCCATCGAACCGGTCCAGCAACTGCCGGAGACGGACCGGTCCCAGATGATCGAGCATGTTCAGGGCGATGAGGGCTTCCCGGGCGTTCATGGGCGAAAGCGCCATCTTCAATGCCCCGTGCTGGCCCCCGCAACTGTGCCTTCTAGGTCACACGGATTTTGCGGTGACATGACGGCTTGGCAAAAAGGAGAGGGCGTGATCAGAAACGCTTTGACGACACCGGCTTCCGGGAGGAGAAACAGCGGTTCCCCAGACTCCATCTCACCTCTAGGAGCTACTCCATGCCAACCCTCCCCATGCTCACCCGTTGGATCCGTCAAGCGGCAGGCCTTTGTGCTGCACTGGCAGTTCTCGACTCCACCCAGGCCAAGGTCCTCGACAACTTTGACGACAACATCAAGACCGATTGGTCAGACTTCACTTTTGTTCCGGGTCTCGGGCTTCCGGTCGAATCCAACGGCCAGTTCCGCTTCGAGATCCCGCCGGCAGGCCAATCGTTGTTCACCGCTGGTCAGAAGAAGTCTGAGACCTTCGAGTTGAAGGAGGGACGTACGGTCGAGTTCCGCGCCGACGTGGTGCAGACGGGCGGCAAGGACTCCTTCGCCGTGCTGGCCTTCATTCCGACCGACAATTCCCCGGGCACCCTTGCCGGTTACGGTCTCGCCAAGTCCACCACCGACATCCTCATCACCAAGGGCATCAACAAATACTTCGTCGCCGACAGCTGGCCCGCCGAGGGCAAGAACGAAAACATCACCCTCTCCCTCACCCTCACCGTCCGGAACGGCAATGTGGAGATCAACGCCCGCATCCTCGACAAGGACCAGGCCAACAAGGTGATCTATGACAAGACCGTCATCGACACTCCGGCCGCCGATGTCTTCGCCTCCGGCAAAGACGATCCCGCCGCTCCGTACATCAAATCCGGCTACTACACCCTCTACTGCTACGAGGACTTCTCCGCCGCCGCGCCCGAGAATCCCTACAAGGTTTACTACGACAACGCGGTGGTGGCCGCAGCACCCCAGGCGGCCAACGTGGCGCCGATCATCACGATCACCGCACCAGATGAGTCCGCCAACTTTCTTCCGACGACGACGCAGATCAGCCTAAAGGTCAGCGATGACAAGGCGCTCGGCGACGACGGCATTGCTATCATCCTCAACGGCACCCGGTACTCGAAAACGAACGGCCTCACCCTCAGCGCTGCAGGATCCGTCCGCACGGCAACCCTCGGCGGCCTGAAGGTTGATCAGAACTACACCGCGACGGTGATTGCCACCGACAGCGATGGCGCCGCCTCGACCAACAGCGTCCACTTCGACACCTTCACCAGCGCCGCAATCGTGGTGGAAGTGGAGGACTACAACTTCGGCGGCGGCCAGTTCTTCGACAAGCCGTCCGTGTCGGTCGAAGGTGCCGGCGGTGCGAACGCGTTCGGTCAGTTGGCGGGCGTGCCGGATGTGGACTTCAGCGATACCCGCACCACGCCCAATGGCAGCGACACGCTGTACCGCTCCGAAGATCCGATCCGCATGCAGCACTCGCTCGACGCGATCCGTGCAAAATTCACCGCCGCGGGCGGGAAGGATGCCGGTGTGTATGATTACGACGTCAGCGACTTCACGATCGGTGAATGGGAAAACTACACCCGCACCATTCCCGCGGGATCCTACGAAGTCTATCTCCGCGAGGCGGT
>JANXMD010000449.1 GCA_025354845.1 Verrucomicrobiota bacterium
GGTGGACCTGCTCGGTTTGGGCATGATGTCGGCGCTGCAGGACTGCGTGACGCTCTCGGCGGAGCAGGGGCGTCCGATCGATCTTGCGGCGCTGCCTCAGGACGACGCGGCCACCTTCCAATTGATGCAGCAGGCCGACACGGTCGGGGTATTCCAGATCGAGAGCCGGGCGCAGATGGCCACGCTGCCCCGGATGAAGCCGAATTGCTTCTATGACGTGGTGATCGAAGTGGCGTTGATCCGACCCGGGCCGATCCAGGGTGACCTCGCGCATCCGTATCTCCGCCGCCGCAACGGTGAGGAGGCGGTGAGCTACTACGCACCCGATTTGGTGCCGGTGCTGGAGCGCACGTTGGGTGTGCCGTTGTTTCAGGAGCAGATGCTGCAGATGGCCATGACGATGGCGCAGTTCAGCGGCGACGAGGCGGAAGAGTTGCGCCGGGCCATGAGTTTCCACCGTTCCGACGAACGCATGCAGCGGGCCAAGGAACGGCTGCGGGCCGCGATGCTACGCGCCGGAGTCGCGGAGGGCGTTATCGAGAAGATCGTGAAGGCGGTGGGTTCGTTCGCGCTGTACGGTTTTCCCGAGTCGCACGCCATCAGCTTCGCGCATTTGGCCTACGCAAGTGCGTATCTGAAGGTGCACCGGCCGCAGGAATTCTACTGCGCATTGCTCAACAACCAGCCCATGGGGTTCTACTCGCCGGCGACGCTGGTGAAGGATGCGCGTCGCCGTGGAGTGCGGGTGCGTCCGGTGTCGGTGTCCGAATCCGTATGGGAATGCCGCATCGAGGCGGATGGCGCCTTACGCCTGGGGTTCACGCAGGTGCAGGGATTGCGCCAGGAAGCCATCGTGAACCTCCTCGCCGCCCGCCGGCTTCGGGCCTTTGCGTCGGTGGCCGATTTGAAGGACCGCGTGACGTTGTCGCCCGATGCGCTGCGGGCCCTCGCGGAGATTGGCGCGTTGAACGACGTGTCTTCGGATCGCCGGACCGCACTCTGGGAGGTGGAACGTCCCACGGCACCCGGGCTGTGGCGTCAGCCAACGGCTACGGATGGAACCGGCCCGGAAACAAAGTCCCCCTTGCGTCCGATGGATGCCTTCGAGCGAGTGGCGGCGGACTATTCCGTGATGCGGCTCACAACGGGACCCCATCCCATGGCCCTCATCCGCGAGCGTCTGCCGGACGTGTGGACGGCGGAGGATCTCAAGCAAGTGGTGCATGGCCAGCGCATCCGGGTGGGCGGCCAGGTGATCTGCCGTCAACGTCCCGGCACCGCAAAGGGCGTGGTCTTCCTCAGCCTCGAGGACGAAACGGGCATCAGCAATGTGATCATCTCGTCCACGCTCTTTGAACAGGAGCGGCTGCGGATCACGCAGGAGGCGTTTTTGATCGTGGAAGGCATCGCGCAAGTCCGCCAGGGAACCATCCACCTGAAGGCCGAGCGCTTCGAAGCCCTGGAGTATCAGGAAGCATCGGTGAACCTCTCCCACGATTTCCACTGACCTCCCCTCCCCATTCCTCCTCTCAATCTTAATCGTAATCTTAATCCAGTACTGTCCGGTTTAGAAACCCGGTAAAGAGGGCTCATTGTTGACATTGGGGTCGCCTGCGGAAGCGAAATCCTTGGAAATGGCCGATAACAGGGGAGTTTTCTCGAATAGAGTGAGACTGAAAATCTGGAGCATGGCGTGGAGGCTGATCGTGGTTTTGAGTTCTTTTCGAACGAGAGCGACCAGCAGATAGACGGTGACGGCCGTCCAAACCTGAGTCCTCACGGCATTCTCGGTGGTGCCGTAGAAA
>JANXMD010000325.1 GCA_025354845.1 Verrucomicrobiota bacterium
GCCACCGAATCCGACCGCCACCGCCGTCGGTCGGTGGGCATCGACGAGCTCAGGGAGCACCGCGGCAATCTGGGCCCGGATGCCCTCGCCTCCCGCGGCCGACTCCACCGTGAGCCGCCGTCGATCAACGATCGTCCCGGACTCGTCGCCCGCCACCAACTGCAGTTTTGTTCCGCCGATTTCGATGCCGATGAACACCATGAGGAGAGGGAATGGAGTGCGAGCCCAGAGCCTGCCGGGGACCGGACGGATTGCCAATCCCTCCGCGCGCATCCCGTATAGGCAAACAGGGCGGCCAAAATGGCCGCCCTGCTTTGATATCGAGAGACCGACGGACGCCAATCAGGCCTCGCCGACCTGAAAGCGGACGAAACCTCGAACGGTGATCTCGTCACCGAGGGCCTTGCCGACGGAGGCGACATGCGCCTTCACGGTCAGGTCGGGATTCTTCACGAAGCCCTGCTCCACGAGGCAGATGCCCTGGAGGAACTTGTCGATCTTACCCTTGAGGATGTTCTCCATCGCAGCGGCCGGCTTGCCCTTGAGGGCGTCCGACTGCGCGGCGATGTCGCGTTCTTTCTGCAACAACTCGGCAGGCACCTGCTCGCGGCTGACTGCAGTTGGATGAGCGGCGGCGATCTGGAGCGTGATGTCACGGACCAACTGCTTGAACTCTTCGGTGCCCGCGGTGCCTTCCTTGCCGGCGCCGACTTCGACGAGCACACCAACCTTGCCGCCGGTGTGAATGTAGGCGGCGACGAGGCCGTTGCCCTGAACCTCAAGGCGCGCGTGACGGCGGACCTGGATGTTCTCGCCGATCTTGGCGACGAGAGCGACGCGGTCTGACTCCAGTTCAACGCCGGGCTGGGAGGCAATCTTGCGGGCGATGTCATCGCACGCCGCTTTAAAGCCGTCGTTGCGGGCTACGAAATCGGTTTCGCAGTTGATTTCCACCAGCACACCCACACGGGCGCCCGGCAGCACGGCCTGCGCGATCAAGCCTTCCTTGGCCTCACGATCCGCCTTCTTGGCGGCGCTGGCGGCGCCCTTCTTGCGGAGGATATCCACGGCGGTGTCGAGGTCGCCGTTCGATTCCACCAAGGCATTCTTGCAGGCCATCAAGCCGGCGTTGGTCATTTCACGGAGCTTGCCCACGAGGGCGGGAGTGATTTCAGCCATGGGAAAAGAAAAAAGGGATTCAGTGCGGAAGCGGGAGAGGTTCAGGGCGCCGCAGTCCAGTCCAGATTGCAGAGTGGACCACGGCGCCCCGGAACGGAATCAGCTGCTCAGGCGGCTACAGAAGCCGGCGCGGCGGTGGCCGGAACCTCAGCGGCAGGAGCCACAGGGGTGGCCTCAGGCGGCGCAACCTTGCGCGCCTTCTTCGCCTCAAACTCGGCGCGGGCCATGCTGATCGAATCGGTGATCGCAGTGAGGATGAGCTTCACCGAGCGGATCGCGTCGTCGTTGCCGACGACCGGGTAATCCACCAGGTCGGGATCGCAGTTCGTGTCGACGATCGCCACGATGGGGATCTTGAGTCGGCGGGCCTCGGCGACGGCGTTGTGCTCGCGCTTCACGTCGACGATGAACATCGCGTCCGGCATCGCATCCATGGCGCGCAGACCGTCGAGGTTCTTGAACAACCGCGCATGCTCACGGCGGATCATGGACTGCTCCTGCTTGACGTACTGGTTGATCGAGCCGTCCTTTTCCATGGACTCAATCTCCTTCATGCGCTTCATGGAGCGCTTGACGGTCTTGAGATTGGTCAGTGTGCCGCCGAGCCAACGCTCGGTCACGTGGAGCTGGCCGGAGCCCTTGGCGGCTTCCTTCACTGCCTCCTGGGCCTGCTTCTTGGTGCCCACGAACAGGATCTGACCACCCTTGCCGGCCAACTGGCTGACATAGGCGCAGGCCGCTTCCAACTGGGGAAGGGTCTTGCTGAGATCAATGACGTGGATGCCGTTGCGGGCCTCAAAGATGAATTTCTTCATCTTCGGGTTCCAACGACGGGTCTGATGTCCGAAATGAACGCCTGCTTCGAGGAGTTCCTTAATGCCGATGCTGCTCATGCGACTTTGTGCACTTCCAATGGTTGCGGCACAGATCGGGTCGTGACCCGGGTGCCATCCGGCGGAAGATCCGGATTGGTTTCGATGTGGTTGTGGCCGCCCGACGCACACGCGCCGGTCCGTCTATAGGCCGTTCAACTCCCAACCGGACGACCCGGCAGGGAAAGGCGAGCCTGCCAAAATGACCGCGGTGGGGCAATGGTAAATTCTTTGGCGGATTGGCACCCCAGATTCCCGCGGCCGACGACGGGAGGCGGCCGAACCGGGATCGGTAGGGCGAATCTCCCGATGAGCCGGGCGGACGGACGCGCTACGCCTCGCCCGTTGGTCGGCGTCCCACCTGCCCTCGACACACCCGCTCGGCAGGAGCCTCGCGCTACCCAGTAGCCGCCTCGTTCCCTCGGCGGCTACGACTGGGATTCCGCATCCGGCTAACGGCCTTGCGGCTTGGGAAACCAGCCGTCCAGAAACTGGGCGACCGTGCCGTCGTAAACCGCCGAGGCCAGGTGTTCCACGCCCTGCTGATTGCCCCAGGAATAGGTGAGGACCAGGCGGCCGTCCCGCTCGCAGAAATCCAGGTCGGAATTGTTCAGGTTCACCGCATTGGCAATGCGTGACCGTTGCTCGTCGGGGATCCCGGCGCGCGCGATGAGCCGGTCCTTGGGCGACGCCTTCAACACCGGATTCAGTGGACTGCCCTCCCAGCGCTTAAGATCGCGAGACCGGACCACCCGCATTTCGTAGCCCTCGTGCGCCTCCAGGAAAAAGTCGTAGAACCACCCGTCCTTCCATCGCAGGCAATGGGGCGCCGTGTAGCGGTCGCGGGAATAGACGCACTCCGGTGAGGTGAGGGTCCAGTGCACCAGATCGCGGGATCGGGCGAAGCGCGCCGTGAAGGGCACTCCGGCCTCGGCCTTGGGTTTGTCGATTTCGAACATCAGCACGTGATCCCGATCGGTGCGGCACAGGGAGGTGTTGTAAATGCCATAACGACCCGCAGGAACGACAGTCCGTCGCTCCCAATTTCGAAGGTCGCGCGAAACGAACAAATCGATCTGCGACCGGCGCCAAGTACCGGTGACGTAAACCACCCCATCTTCGACATAGGCACTGCCAAACTCATACCCATCGGCGAAGGGAGGCGTGACCTCGCCGGAATCCGGATCGCGGAAACGGAAGTAATTTGTGTTCCGGTGATTGTCCCAATACTGCTGACCCAGGCCCTGGCGCACCCACTCGAAGCGCCACAGACGACCTTGAACGAGCACCGGTGTGGTCTCCACCAGATCCAGATCTACCGTGCCCAGCTTGCGAATGAGCGGTCGACCCGCCGCGTCCTGGGGGCCGCCACCACGCGACACGAGCCAAGCCTTCGCCTCGGGGGTCGCGGTATGGTTCCAGAGGAAGTCCACAATGGGCGTGGAATCGTCGAGGCCGTGCGGATGGTGCTTCACGCCCGGTTTGGCAATGAGGGTGATGCTCCCGCCGAGCTTGCGATAACGCTCGGCGAGCAAGCCGGTGTTTTCCTCCCATGGCACCACCTCGTCGGCGTCTCCATACACGTGCAAGAGCGGCACGCGCGCACGAGCGAGGGGTTCGAGGCGATCAACGGGGTTTCCCGGATAGGCCATCGCTTCCGCATCGCTGCGGAATCCATAGAGACCCAGGACCAGCTTCCAATCCCGCTCGCTGCCAGGCCCCTTGCCCTTGCCGCCGGGCCAGCTCTTGAAGTCGCAGACCGGAGCGTCGCCGTACACGCACGCCACCTTGTCCGGATTGGCTACCGCCCAGTTGTAGGCGTAGAGCCCTCCACGGCTTAGACCGGAGAGCGCAACTCTAGGCGCGAACTGAAAGCGCCGCGTGAGTTCGCGATGGAGTGCATTCCAATCCTGAACCGCCGTCGGCGACCCGAGCAGGTCGGGCACGCTCAGCGACACCACGTGGAAGCCACGTCCGAGCAGTGCCAGGTCGGGATTCGGCTTATGGCCAAAGAACTCCGCCTCCCAGAGCCAGGGCCGACCGGGGGCGACGACTTCCGGTGCCACCACGGTGACCGCATGACCATCCACCTCGAAGTCGAATCGTTCAAAGCCGTACCACAGGGATCGTTTGCCGGGGAACTGCCGGTCAGCGAGGGCGTACACAGCGGCATTCAATCGACCGGATTCTCGCGTGGCCTCGAGCATGGAAACACCACGCCCCATTCCCGGGCGCCGGTGACCCGTCGAGGTCAGCCAGGGGTCCTTGGTCAGCCGCTGACGACGGCCCACCAGTTCGGCGATGGCGGCTCCATCCGGATGCGATGCCAGCAGCGTGTTCGGGCTGTCATCGGCCACCACCGCGCTCTCCGCGCCCCAGTGACGCAACACCTCGCGAGCGATGAGCCAATGCCCCTGCCCCGAAGGATGAACGCCATCGCCAGCCAGAACGAATCCCGACTCGCGTTTCCGCCGTGCTTCAAGATAGCGGCGCATGGGGCCGTGCACGTCCACCACCTCCCACCCCGCCGACCGTTGCGCGATCAGCCAGTCGGAATACCGTGCCAGCACGTCGTCATAACCTTCGTACGGTTGCGGATATCGATCCCGTCCAGCCGGCAGGGTTCGCCCCTTCAAAGGCACCGGATCGAATACGGGCGACGTCAGGTGAAGCACCTTGGCTCCCGTCGCCTCGATGCGCTGATGAACCCAGCGCATGCCTTCCTGAAACTTCGCGGCGCGCTCGGCACCGTAGGGAAAATAGATGCCGTCATTCATCCCGTAGCACACCAACACCAAGTCGGGGCGCGTTTGCTCGAGCACCCGCGCCAGCCGCTCGTGCGCGTCGGGTCGCGGAAAGGCGCCGCCGGCGTGCCCTTCCTCGGACAGGCCGGACACCGTCTCGCTGGGCAGACCCACGTTGATCCACTCGACCGTGGCCCCGGGAGTCTGGAGACGCATCCAGGTCTCCAGCCACTCCACCCAACCGCCGCCGTAGGTAATGCTGTCGCCGAGTGCCACGATGCGCCGAACTCCCTGACGTTCGCCATTCGGGGATTTGGACAAATTCTTAAACAGGGCCCCCGGTACGGCAGCGTTCGGAACCGGGACCAATCGGACCTGTCGAACGTCCATGATGGCACCGGCCTTCTTCTTCTGGGGCTTGAGCGCGAGGGAATGGACCGATCCGGCCTCCAGCCAAACCCGTCCGATGCGACGGGGCAGAAAGATCTGAAAATGCCCGGTCTCTTCGACAACGAACTCAAAGCGACGATCGTCCACTTGAACCGAGACATCACTGCCGCCCTGCCCTTTTCCGCAGCCCTGCCATACTTCGATTTCATAAACACCCGTGCGTGCCACCGGGAACTGCCAATCCGCCCAATCCGCGGGATTTACCCAGTATCCCAGGCAGTTTTTGATCGCAGCGGGTTCATACCGAAGGGTTACGCTGTGGGTCGTTGCCTGACTGGCCTTCAGTTCAAACGATCCATCCGCCGTCGCCACGACCGGATCCCCCTCCGAGGCAGGAATCAGTTCCAGGCTCGAAACGCCGATCGGCGAGACATTGCCCGGCGACCCGGCGATCTCGACTCGAAACGGCTCCGCTTTCGCGAGGTAGATGCGGCCCGCACGGATCCGCTTGCGGGTCTTGGTATCCCCCAGCGTGTCGTGGCCGTGCAACGTCGACCCGGCGACGTCTACAGTCAGGTCCACCGGACCCGATCCCGCGACCTCGACCATGACATCATACCGTCCCCATCGGGTGGGCTTGAACTCCCATCGGGCTCGCGATTCACCTCCCGCGATTTGCACCATCGGTTCCTTGCCACTGTCGCCCTCCAGGCTAGCGCCGCCCGAGACCACCGCCTCGCGCGGATAAAACTGGATGCGACCATCGGGAAGCTGTCCGGCATGGGCCAGGGACACGACGGACCCAGCCAGCAGGGCGAGGCCAGCGCACACAAGAGGAACAGATCGGAAATTCATGAATTGGAATGCGGTCGTGGTGAAACCGTCTTGGGCGGTTTCGTATTCGATTCACTCTCTGCCTTTATTGGGGTCTCCCGGTCGTTTGAACGGCGGTCTTCAAGCTCAGGACATCCAATTCCCGGAGCTGGAGCCGCAGACTGGCAATCCACGGCGGCTCGCCGGGCGTCCAATGGCCGTAGGTGGTGAGCACAAACGTGCCGTCCGGGAGCACTTCAACACCGGGGTAAGCGCAGTCGGAGTCCTTGTAGTTCTTCATCAACCGGACCCGGTACTGACCTTCGCGACCGGCGAGCAGGTCGTCGAAACGCCCCACCCAGGCCACCCAGTCACCGCGGGTGGGTGAGGAACGCGTGGTGTCGC
>JANXMD010000391.1 GCA_025354845.1 Verrucomicrobiota bacterium
CCTTGTCCATGGGGTGAGCGGATGAATTGGGATCGGATCGCCGGGAAGGGGAGATTCTGATCGCCGCTCGCAACTCGTTGGCGGAGTTTACCAGCGCCCGACGTTTGAATTCTCCGACGACCAGCATGGATCCGGCGATCAGGAGCAATGCGAGCAGCGAGTAGAAGCGGAGTGCTTTCATGGGGATCGTTTCAGGGCTTGGACGGTTTTGCCGTCGGTTCCTTCGCCGCACGTTGGAGCCAGTCCTGGATCTCGGCCTGAACAAAGTCCGGAAGTTCCGAGGGGGGCAGCTTCTCGGAGCTGTTGAATCCGTTCGTGTCTGAATGGGCCCCCTCAAACCGGAGGGATCCATCGCCATATTGTGGTGGCTCATAGGCCACTGAATATCGGAAGTCATTTGCAAAAATTCTGTTTTCAAAGCCAGGTTCTGGCGTCCCGCCCGTGATCGGCATCCAAGTACGCAAAGACTGAAACAGGAGACGCGCTCGATCGGTTCCGAGTAATCCATCGAGGTCCTGTAGTAGCGTGTCGCGCAAGGGGCCGAACTTTTGTTGAAGCCCCGTTACTTCCCACGTGCGGACATCCTCCTTGGGGCGGCGCTGCAATTCGTCAGTGGTCGGTTCCACTCGATGTGCCGACTCTCGCAAAAGGGCTTGGTACTCCGATAGAAACCGGTCAATCGCCCCTTGAACACCCCGAGTTTCCACGGGATCGAGGCGGAGCAGCGAACGAATCTCGGAGGTCAAAACGCCCCGTCTGCCCGACACTCCCGATGCCGGAATCTGGGCCAACAGTTCTTTGGGAATTCGGGCGTAGGGGGATTGGTCATCCCACCGGTGGCCGGAAGGACGGAGGGCGGACGCACCTGCTCCTGAGATATTGGGAGCTGCGGGAGTGCCGCCGGTCGAAGTGTCCTGGAACGTCGGCGACGCCGCCCATTGCTCCTGGAGTTCGAAGCGCGCCTTTGCGAGCGCAGAGTGTTGCCAGGCGAGCGAACAGGTCATGAGAATCACACCGAACGCGGCAAGTTGGGTTTTGTTGAGTGTCATCATCTGAAGCAGCAGCAGGCCGAATCCTGTGGCAGGTTTCCCGGCCGCAATACCAGCGGCGGAGGCGGATGCCTGTAGAAGTACCGGGGCCCCGTGAAGGGAGTTCGCAAAAAGGGCGGCGCCTCCTCCAGCGGGAATGCGAATTCCGCGTGATTTGAAGAACTCACCGAGTCGCGCCAGGGCCCGCGTGACGCGTTTGCGGGCGGCGTCTTCATCCACTCCCAGCGTCGCGCCGATGTCGCGGAGGCTGCGTTCTTCGAAGTAGCGAAGGATCACAGCCGTGCGATCCGTCTCCCGCAGCCCGAGCAGCGCCTCGTCGAGCAATGGCGTCAGTTCGTCGACGAACGCGCTCGAGTCCCCTGCGGTCGACTCTGGAATTGCCGATTTCACTTCACGCCTCTGGCGTCGAAGCTCGGCCCGGATGCGTGCTCTGGCCGCAAGGACTGCCGTCCGATGCAGCCACCCGGCGAGGGTCTCGTGTCCGGCAAGTCGGGGAGCCTTCCGAGCCAGGATCACGAACACTTCCTGCGTGATTTCCTCCGCGACACCCCGGTCGAACACCTGCCGAAGTGCGGCCGCAAAAACCAAGTTTACGTGACGTGCAACCAGGATCCGAAACGCGTCCTCAGATCCCTCGCGGGCATAGGTGCCGATCAGGGTGGAGTCAGGTGAAGCGGGATCCATAACACCTAGACACTGCCGAGCCGCCAAAAACCGGACATAGGAATTTGCGGGTCCGAACGGCTCCCGGCGCGGCCGGAGTGGCAATCACTGTGCCGTTTCGGTTGACCTTAGAGACCCCGGTTTAAGGCGCTTCGACGGGCACGCCGGGTTCCGTATGGGGCACCACTTGAAGGGTGACGACGGCACTGCTGCAACCCCAGGAATACCGCTTGTCGTCGGGTGTTGGTTGCGGCCAACGGCACCAGGATAGGTTGTCCACTTCACGTCGGGCCAGCCAGGCGGCCTCGGCGTTCTTCTGCAGCCACGGCAAGAAGGTCGCCTGCTCGCCGCGATCCTTCATGAAGCGTGCAATCCAGCGTACGCCAATCCCGTTGAAGCCACCGCCGTCACCCTTTTCACCCGCGGGAGGAAGATACCCATCCTTGCAGAGCTCCTTCATCGTGAAGAGGGCGGCAAGCCGGGCCTCGTTGGTGAATCCGAGGAGATTGGCAGCCCCAACAAAGGTCCCTTGATTGTAGGTCAGTGCGAAGTTGGCCACCCGGCCGTTGGTGCTGATGTTGTCCGAGACACGTCCGGTTTCGGCATTGAAAAGGGTGTCGCGGAGCCAGCGGAAGGACTGGGTTGCCTTGTCTCGATAGGCGCTATCGCCGGTCGCCCGAGCCAGGAGGACCGCGGCGATGGCTGCTGGACCGTTGACACAGGCGTTTTTGGACCGGTTGTCCGTCTTCCACCACAGACCGCCTCCCAGGTTCGTCGACGCGGCCCGTGCGTAGCAGAGATCGAAGTTGGTTTTCGCCACGGCGCGAAACTCCGGATTCCCCGTGAGCAGGTGCGCTCGCGCGCAGGCGATGACCATCCACAGGATGTCATCGTTGTATGGATTTCGGGACCACTGGGTGCCGTGTTCTGCCAGAAATCCGTGAAATAGATTGGTAAACATCACCAATGGCTGGGCGTTGGTGGTGCGTTCGTACACATCGAGCACCATCTCCATTTGCTCGGCCCGCATCCAGAAGGAGACCTTGCCTCCCTCCGTGGATTCCTTGAACCACGCGAGGCCGTCCTTCACCTCGTAGAAGGCGGCAGAGTGGGCCCTGAACAGCGCGTCCGCGTCGGCGGAAGTGAAGGCGCGACCTGGAACGACGCTTCCGGCGAGTAGCAGGGAAAGGACGGCAATCCAGAGGGGCCCAAGACCACGGGTGAGGATCACCGTCGGCCGAAGGGGAAGGGCGGTGTTCATTCGCGTCTCGTTCGAAGAGAGCGTCACTGGATCCCGCCGAAGGTGACCTGTTCGATCGGCGTGGAGTCGTCCAGGATCTGCAGAGTCGTCGCTGGACCCAGGTCGGGTTCCTCCCACGAGCGGAGGACCCAGGTGATCTGGCGATCGGGCCCGAATTCCACTGCCTGGACCGGCGGGTGGGTGCGATCGAGCTTGCCGCTCCATTCATTGAACCAATTGTTGACCAGCGTATGTCCGTTGGGCAGACGCCACGCCAATTGCAGACTGGTCAGAGGGTAGTCAGGCGAGTCCACCGCTGGATGGATCGCAAGGACTGTCGCGCCATCCAGGGTTAGTTCGCGAATTCCGGTTCGATCCACGATCAGCACGTTTCCGTTTGCGAGCGGAGTGACGCCCCAGGGATTCTTGGCCGGCCACGAGCGGAGCTCCTTTCCAGTGGCGTCGTATTCGCAGACCTTGCCCAGGTCCATGTGGGCGAGCAGGAGAGTGCCCCGCGCCGTCACGCGGCCGTGCCGAAACTGGCCGTGAACGCCGTTGGTGTTGCCGACCGGAACGCGAAATTCCAACGGAACTGCGCCGGACTTCACGTGGACCACACGAACCCATGCGGTCGGGCCATTCTGAACATACAGAACATGGTCC
>JANXMD010000394.1 GCA_025354845.1 Verrucomicrobiota bacterium
GCTTGTCCATCCTGTCGAAGAACTGCCGTGCGTAGGGCGTGAAGGTCTCGATGTAGCGACGCTGCCCCTCGGCATACAGCGTTTCGAAGGCGAGCGAACTTTTCCCCGAACCGCTGAGTCCGGTGATCACCACCAATTCGCGCAGCGGTAGGTCGAGGTCGATTCCCTTGAGGTTGTTCTGACGCACGCCGCGGAGACGAATGCAGTCCGCGTTTCCCCGGGACGTCGCGGCAGGGACTGGCGGGACGTTGGAAGCCGGGACGGTGGGCGTGCGGGCCATGGCGGCGCGCACAGTAGGAGTGAACGCCCGGGAGTCAACGGCGGGCCGTCGCTGAGATCAATCCGTGACTTCCTCGGTGAGGATTTCGCCGCGGCGGCGGGATTGGGAACGCCGGATTTCCGGAAGCAGGAGCAGGGTGGCGGCGAGAATCAGGATGGCGCTGAACCATCCCAGTGTCGCCAGACTGTAATGCTGAACCAATTGGAAGGCGATCATCGGCGCGGCGATTCCCCGCACACCGGTGAGAAACGTGTGGACCCCCATGTAGTCCGCCACGCGACCTGGCGGTGCAAACTTGGTCACCCAAAGTCCCCACGCGACGTCGCCTCCCGCATTGGAGATACCGTAGATGATGGCGCCGACGATCAGTCCGGTGGTCGAATCGCTGGTGAAGAAGGCCAGGATGCCGAGCGCGAATCCGCAGTTGAGCGTGGTGCGGAGCGCAAAGAAGTTCATGCGGTCGAACAGCCAGCCCCACACTGGATTCATCACCAACCGCGCGAGGTTGGGGACGACACCGGTGAGGAAGGCGATTTCCGCGGCGGACCGGGCCAGTCCGTGAACCGGATTGCCCAGATACTCCACGCGCATGGGCAGCATCATGAGATTCGCAAAGCCCATAAACATCCACACGATGAGCGTCTGGCGGAAGACGCGGTCCTCGCGCACGAAGCGCATGGCGTGCAACGGATGCGCGGTGCCGTTGTCGTGCAGTGGCACCGAGGGGATGCGACGAGCGCAGAACGCCGCCGCGGCGAAGGCGCCGCCAAAGGCAAGCAGCAGCAGGGGGAAGCGGTCCGGATGCGAATCCAGGAAGTGTCCACCGGCCCAGGCGGCGAACATGGCGCCCACGATTCGCAGCGAAAAGGCGCGGGAGTAGAGCTTGCCGCGGGCGTCGTGGGGGTAGTTGTTGTGGTAGGTCTCGGTCATCATCGGGATGACCGCCGAGTTCAGCGTCATGGCGACGAGGCAGGCCGGGACGTAGAGCCAGAGTTTGGGGACGAGGGCCATGGCCACGCAGGCCAGGGCGCCGAGGAGGAGGAAGCGGGCCACCGCGTCGGTGGCGTGCCAGCGACGACGCTGAACGAAAGTGACCGCGACCGGGGAAAGCAGGAGACCGACACTCCCCGCACCTGCAACCAGGGCCTTGGCGACGGGACCAGCGTGGAAATGCGTGACCGCGATCAGCAGCAGGAAGGTGTTGCCGGCAGATTCGAGGAAGCCGGCGCAGAGCATTCTGCCGGCGTCATTGCGGAAGGTGATTCGCGACCGGTCGCCGGGCGACATGTCAACCGAGCATGGGCTGTGTCGTCGTGCGGGCAATGGATTTGTGAAATTCCAGACGTTGCCGTCGCCATTCAAAGAAATGCGCACTTGCCCGGAAGCATCCTCCCGGGCGATTTTACGGCGTCTCTCACAAGCGCAATTCCGCCCGTTCGAGAACTCCGAAAACTGACATCCTTATTATGGGTCGCATTTACAACAACATCGTCGAAACCGTCGGCCGGACCCCGTTGGTTCGCCTCAATCGGGTCACTGCAGGTGTCGAGGCCAACGTGCTCCTCAAGTGCGAATTCTTCAATCCGCTCGGATCGGTCAAAGACCGTATCGGCATGGCGATGATCGAGGATGCGGAGCTTCGCGGCGTGTTGAACAAGGAGACCGTCATCGTGGAGCCGACCTCGGGCAACACCGGCATCGCGCTGGCGTTTGTGGCCGCCGCCAAGGGCTACCGACTCATCCTCACCATGCCCGAGACCATGTCGCTCGAGCGCCGCACGCTCCTCGCGCTCTTGGGCGCCAAGCTCGTGTTGACCCCGGGCAGCGAAGGCATGAAGGGCGCCATCGCCCGCGCCGAGCAGATCGCCCGCGAGACCCCGAATTCCTGGATCCCGCAGCAGTTCGAGAACCCCGCAAATCCAGAGATCCACAAGAAGACCACCGCCGAGGAGATTTGGTCCGATACCGAAGGCGCCGTGGACATCCTGGTCGCCGCAGTCGGCACCGGCGGCACCATCACCGGATGCGTCGAGGTCATCCAACCCCGCAAGCCCTCGTTCCAGGCCATCGCGGTGGAGCCCAAGGATTCGCCGGTGATCAGTCAGACCCTCCATGGCGAGCCGGTGAAACCCGGTCCGCATAAGATTCAGGGCACGGGAGCCGGATTCGTCCCCAAGAACCTGCATTTGAAGGATTCTGCGGGCAATCCGCAGATCGTTGAGTGCGTCCAAGTCAGCAACGACGACGCCTTCGCCATGGCGCGTCGGTTGGCGAAGGAAGAGGGAATTCTGGTCGGCATCTCGACCGGCGCCAATGTTTGGGCGGCGCTCGAAGTCGCCCGCCGTCCTGAGAACAAGGGCAAGACCATCGTCACAATCGC
>JANXMD010000419.1 GCA_025354845.1 Verrucomicrobiota bacterium
CCCTTGCGGTTCGAATCGGTGCGGTCGTGATCAGTTCGATCGCGCTGGTGGTGGTCGGCATCGGCATTATGAACATTATGTTGGTGAGCGTTACTGAACGCACTAAGGAGATCGGCATCCGCCGCGCCATCGGTGCCAAGAAACGGAACATCATGACTCAGTTCATCCTCGAAGCCATCGTCCTGAGTGAGATGGGGGGCGTGATTGGGATCCTGCTTGGCATCCTCGCCGGCAACGTGGCCGCGCTGGCTCTGGCCACTCCGCCGGTGTTCCCCTGGGACTGGGCGTTGATCGGTCTGGGCGTCTGTTCACTGGTTGGCATCGCCTTCGGTACCTATCCCGCGTGGAAGGCTGCCAATCTCGATCCTATCGAGTCGCTCCGCTACGAGTGACCGCCGTTCCTGCCTTCCGCGGCATTACAGTTTTGTAAGGTTGCGGAAAGGTTCCCGAAAGCACCGCGGAGTCTGTTGTGGGTGTACGCAACCCGCGTCGGGTTGCCGCCGGGGCCGCATTCCGGTCCCGGTGACCTGAAGCCCTGCTTTCAAATGAACCGCACCATGAACGTCAAATCACGAACCCTCCTGGGATCTCTACCGGTCCTCGCCGGCGGAGTCCTGCTCGCCTGGTCGCTGCATGCCAAAGACGCAGCGCCGAAACTCACCCTCAAAACCGACGATTCCTCGGTCTCCCGCACCGAACGACTGCCCTCCAGCTTTTCCCCCGTGGTGAAGCGTGTGGCACCGAGCGTGGTGAAGGTGGTGACTTCGTCAAAACTGAAACCCAATGTCCGCGGCGAAGCGGAAGAAGGTATCGAGGATCCGTTCCTGCGCCGCTTCTTTGGGAATCCTGGAGGTCCGGGCGGTTTGGGCCGGCAGATGCCGATGCCTAAGGTCGAAGGGGTGGGTTCCGGCGTGATCGTCACCGAGGACGGATACATCCTGACCAACAACCACGTGGTGGACTCTGCGGATACCGTTCGTGTCACCCTACCGGACGGTCGCGAGTTCACCGCCAAGGTCGTGGGCAAGGATCCCAAATCCGACGTGGCTGTGGTCAAGGTCGAGGCCGCCGGGCTGCCGGCGATCACTCTCTCCGACAGCGACAAGATTGAGGTGGGCGACGTGGTTCTCGCGATCGGTAATCCGTTCGGCATCGGGCAGACGGTCACTTCCGGCATCGTGAGCGCCACCGGCCGTTCGACGCATGGGCTCGACTACGAGGACTTCATTCAGACCGACGCCGCGATCAATCCTGGCAACTCGGGCGGTGCGCTCGTGGATCTCAATGGACGGTTGGTCGGAATCAATACTGCGATCCTCAGCCGCAGCGGCGGCAACCAGGGCATCGGTTTCTCAATTCCGGTCAACATGGCCCGGGATGTCATGGAGTCGCTGGTTCGGGATGGAAAGGTGACCCGCGGCTTTATCGGCGTACGAATCCAGGACGTGGATCCGAAGCTCGCGCGCCAGTTCAAGCTCGGGGATTCGAAGGGGGCGCTCATCGCCGATGTCACGCCGCGCGGTGCGGCTGAAAAGGCGGGCGTTCGCAGTGGCGACGTGGTCACTGAGGTCAATGGCCGCGAGGTCCACGACAGCCAACACCTCAAGAATGCCGTGGCCCGGGTGCGCCCGGGTGAGACCGCCTCATTGCGCGTCCTGCGCGATGGCGAAACCAAAATGATCAAGGTCAAGGTGGCGGAGCGCCCCGAAGACAAGGAACTCGCGGACGCCGAGCCGACCGCCAATACCGAGAGTGGCACGCTCAACGGGGTGGCGGTGGCCGATCTCGATTCCCGGACTCGGCGCGAGTACCAGGTTCCGGAATCCGTAAAAGGTGCGGTGATCACCAGCGTGGAAGCCGGTTCGCCCTCGGCGGAGGCCGGCGTCCAGGCCGGAGATGTCCTCCTCGAAATCAATCGCCAGAAGGTGGCCTCGGCTGAGGAAGCCGTTCGGTTGACCGAAAAGCCCGAGGACAAAACGACGCTGCTCAAACTCTGGAGTCGCCGTGGAATCAAATTCCTCGTGGTCGACGAGGGCGCGGATCACAAGGCCCGCTGAGCCCCGTCTCGTCCTAGTCGGTGAGGCCCCCGTCCGATCGTCAGACCGGACGGGGGCTGGTGTCATCGCTCGTCTTTTCCCACCCGGCAGCCATAGTTCCCTCCGATGCGCATCCTGGTTGTCGAGGACGACCCCAAGATTGCCTCGTTTGTCGTCAACGGCCTGCGGCAATCGGGGTTTGCGGTCGACCATGCCGCGGAGGGGATTCAGGGCTCGTTCCTGGCCCGGTCCGCGACCTACGACGCTGCGGTCGTGGATGTGATGCTGCCGGGCGTCGACGGACTCAGCCTGGTGCGGCGCCTGCGGTCGGAAGGGAAGCAGATGCCCGTGCTGTTCCTGAGTGCGCGCGCGACGGTGGAGGATCGTGTGGCCGGCCTGCAGGCGGGTGGCGATGACTACCTAACCAAGCCCTTTGCTTTTTCCGAGCTGCTGGCGCGCATCCAGGCCCAAATTCGCCGCGCCACGCATGCGGTCGAGCCCACCCGATTGACCGTGGGGGACCTGACCCTCGATCTCGTAACCCGCGAGGTTCACCTGCAGGGAGTCCTGGTGGAGCTTCAGCCGCGTGAATTCTCGCTGCTGGAATATCTGATGCGGAATGCGGGCCGAACGGTGACCAAAACCATGATTCTGGAGCACGTGTGGGACTATAGCTTTGATCCGCAGACCAACGTGGTGGACGTCCTGGTGCATCGCCTTCGCGCCAAGGTCGATCCCGACAAAACGCGACTGAACACCCTGCGTGGCGTGGGCTATGTCCTCCGCAAATCCTGAGTCACTTTCCTCGATGGAACGAATCGGCCGCATGCTCGCCGTGCGGTTGAGCCTACGTTTTGCCCTGGTCTTTCTGGCGGGCGCGACGGCCCTGTTCACCTTCCTCTACTGGCAATTGGGAAAGCGGCTGGAAGAACGGGAACAGCGCGTCTTGGGCATGCGGCTTGATGGGCTGTCGCAACTCTACGATCGCGGCGGCCTGCCGCTGGTGCGGGACCGAATTGAACGGGAGACCCGTGAGACGCCCTCGGCCGGCGGTGGCCCGATGTTCCTGCGCTGGGCCCCACGGCATGGGATGGGGATGGTGCTCCAGGTGCCCGAGGATTGGATCGAGCTGCGAATGGAATCGGTCCCGTTGCCCTTCGGTATGGGCAATTATCAGAGGGAGCGCGAATACCTCCGGATTCCACGAGACGCGCGGCGCGATTTTGCCTTTGCGGCGCGGGAATTGCGCGATGGCTCGGTGTTGCAGGCGGGGACCAGCACTGACAATCGCGAAGTGCTGTACGAACCGCTTCGGCGCACGTTTGTGGTGGCCGGTCTGGCGGTGGTTTTGGTGGCGTTTGTCGCCGGTGTGATCTTCGCCAGCCGGGCATTGCGTCCGGTCCGGCAGCTCACGTCGACGGCACGGCGCATCGTCGAGACGGGTCGTTTCGATGCGCGGGTGCCGAGTCCAAGGGCGGATGACGAACTCGCCGAACTGGTCCGCTGCTTCAACACCCTGCTGGATCGGAACGAGTCGTTAATCCGAACCATGCGCGAAGCCATGGACAATGTGGCGCACGACCTGCGGACCCCACTCGCGCGACTGCGTGCCGGGGCGGAGGCGGCGTTGCAGGCTCCCGATCTCAATGATGCCGCCCGGGAGGCGTTTGCCGATTCGGTCGAGGAGTCCGAACGCATGCTCAC
>JANXMD010000457.1 GCA_025354845.1 Verrucomicrobiota bacterium
GCGCCTTTTGGATCTCGAGAACCGCAAGGGAAAGGCGCCCGGCGGCTACCAGAGCACTCTGAGCGAGGTTCGCCTGCCGTTCATCTTCATGAATGCGGTGGGATTGCAGCGTGACGTCGAGACCCTCCTGCACGAGGCCGGTCACGCCTTTCACGCCTTGGCGACGCGCGGGGAGGATCTGTATGCCTATCGCGGGGCCCCGATCGAATTCTGTGAGGTGGCGTCGATGGCGATGGAGTTGCTCGCGGCGCCGCATCTCGATGTTTATTACTCGCCCGAAGACGTGCGACGTGCCCGTCGTGTGCACTTGGAGGGCATCGTCGGCGTGTTTCCATGGATCGCCACGGTGGATGCCTTCCAGCACTGGATGTACACCCATCCGACGCATACTCGCCAGGAACGTCGCGCCGCTTGGACGCGGCTGATGGACCGCTTCGGTGGCAAGGTGGACTGGTCGGGCTTTGAGGGCTCGCGAGCCGCCCTGTGGCACAAGCAGCTCCACATCTTTCTCTACCCGTTCTACTACGTGGAATACGGGATCGCGCAGCTCGGTGCGTTGCAGGTGTGGGCCAATGCCGCCACGGATCCGGTGCGTGCCCTGGCGGACTATCAGGCGGCCCTCGCGTTGGGAGGATCACGGCCGCTGCCGGAATTGTTCGCTCGTGCGGGAGGACGTTTTGATTTTAGCCGGGAATCGCTCAAGCCGTTGGCCGAGCGCGTTCGTAAGGAGTGGGAACTGCTGGCATGACCCCGCAAACTTCCAGTCCCGGGACGACATTCGCACGCCGCGAGCCAAGCACCTCGTGACGGTTACTCGCGTGCTCATCGCGCTGAACCTGCTCGTTTTCCTTTGGCAGTTGCGGCTGAAGGGACCCCAGGCATTGGCGTTCGAGCAACGGTACGCGTTGAGCCTGGACGGCATCCGGGATCGTGAATGGTGGCAGTTCCTCTCCTACCAGTTCCTGCACGGCGGATGGATTCACCTGTTCTTCAATTTATTCTTCCTCAACTCGCTCGGCCCCGTGCTGGAGGAAACGCTCGGCGCTCGGCGATTCGCGATTCTGTACCTGTGCAGCGGCGTGATTGGCGGAGCCGTTCACCTGGCGGGCGCGTGGCTTTGGCCGGGCACGTTTGGGCATCCGGTCGTGGGCGCCTCGGCGGGGCTCTGCGGATTGCTCTCGGCCCTCTGTACCATTTACTCGGAAGAGCCCCTGGAGGTCCGTCTGTTCTTGATCATTCCCATGGTCATGCGCGCCAAGTTC
This sequence comes from Verrucomicrobiota bacterium, assembly GCA_025354845.1. Taxonomy (GTDB): domain Bacteria; phylum Verrucomicrobiota; class Verrucomicrobiia; order Limisphaerales; family UBA9464; genus CAIVQB01. The sequence goes on from JANXMD010000457.1 coordinate 1,263, forward strand.
CTCCTGCTCGGAGTGGCGCTGGTCAGCATGGTGGGCATCCTGTTTGCTTGGGGAAACGTGGCGCACCTAGCCCACTTTGGGGGGCTGCTGGGTGGGTTGCTGTTGCTGAATGTCATGAACGTCGAGACGGTCCCCGTTGAGCCGCCGCTGGCCTAACCCATCGGCGTGTCGGTGAATCGTCAAACGGCCGTTGAATTCGGCCTTCGGTCAACTACCGTGATCTCCAGATGATCTACGACCGGGACTACATGCGGGAACCGGAGCGCCGTTGGCCCCGAGTACCGCCAGGATGCCGGACGTCGCCGGTGGCCCACCGCGCTCCGG
>JANXMD010000488.1 GCA_025354845.1 Verrucomicrobiota bacterium
ATGACCGTGGGCAACAATCGTGGAAACACCGGGTCCTCCCAAACCGATGAGCGCCCGGGGCGTGCCGCCTGGGATGATCAGGGCGGTACCGCCAACTCGAATTCCCTCGAAGGAAAAATCCTCCGGTTCGGGATGGATGCGGAGGATTTTTCCTTCGAGGGAATTCGAGTTGGCGGTACCTCCCTGATCATCCCAGGCGGCACGCCCCGGGCGCTCATCGGTTTGGGAGGACCCGGTGTTTCCACGATTGTTGCCCACGGTCATGATAAGATTGCCCTCATGGTCCCAGGTCATGCCACCGCCGGTGTGACAGCAGGTCTCACGCTGCATTTCCCACTCCATCATCACCCTCTCGGAGTTGGCCACCAGGACGTCGTTCCGAATCTCCCATCGGCTGAAAACCGCCTTCTTTTCGTTGGGATGGAAGTAATAGAGGTACACCCAGCCGTTGGTCGCAAACTTGGGGTCGATGGCCAATCCCACCAGACCCTGCTCGTTGTTGCCGGAAATGTTCACCGCGAGCGCCCCGACCACCTTCACGCCGGCGATGGAAGGATCGTAGACTTTGATCGTGCCCTTGCGCTCTGCGATGTAGGCGCGGCCATCGGGAAGCACTTGGAAAACCATCGGTTCGTCGAGCGCGCCGGGTTGGGTCAACGCCACCGGCGTGAACCGGTTGGCTTCGGGTTTGGCGGACGCATCGACACCAGTCTGGGCCAACACGCTGGTGACCACGGAGCCGGCAATCAAAATGAGTAGCGAGGCGAATCGAGGGATGGAAAAAGTCATGGGGAACAAGTTCACGAGTACGTGCTTCACGCGGGTACGGACGAACAAATCGTGGTGGAACGGTTGAAATGACACGAGACCACCCGCTTTGGCTACGGTCTTTTCCCGTGTGCCGGCCGTGACCCCCGGCGCAGGGCAAGGCCAGGAACCGCAAACCATCACCGAGCGCCGGGCCTACGAATCCAAATCACCGTCGGGCTCGACCGGCAACTCGGTTCCGGTGGAGGCAGCGATGGCCGCACGCAGCTTTTCGCGGAATTCGTAACGATGCCGAGGCGTGATCACGAAACGCCGGAACACTCCGGAGCGCCGCTCGATCGTCAGCATCCGATGCGAATCGCGAAAAACGGTCCGCCAGTTCTCGCTGGTCCACCATGAGAAATCCCGCCGCGGTTTGCTCACTCGCGCAATGTCGGAGAAATGGATTTTCCTCAACGTCAGTCGCCCTAAACGGACTCGGAAGGCATTCCGACCGACGTGGTATTCCATCCGCCGCTTGGCCAAGAACCACACCACTCCCAATCCTGCCACCATGCCGATCCACACGCCAGGGTCGTGAAGTGGGAGTGGGAATTGAGAAAACTCCATGGGATCCCAAGGAATTCGGTCACCGATGCGGCGCCAGCCACAGGATTGCCACCGGTAGGACCACTCCCAACAGCAGTGCCGCTGAAACCATCAGAGCCGACCGGCTGAAGCGAAAGGCGAGCACCAATCCGAGCAGTGTGGTGAGGATCAGCGCCACGGACATCGCCACCACCAAGCCCTGGAACACCTTAGGCGAGGCCTTCTGGCGGATGACGCCGGTCTCGGGATAGATCTGATCGGTATGCACCACGCGAAGTTTCTGAACCAGCGTCTCGGCCTCTCCGGGCGACTTGAGACGGTCATGATCCACCGTCTGGAACCAGCCGGTGCCAATAAAGAACAGCAGCATCGGACTGAAGAAGACCCCAAGGTACAGGTGGAGCTGGCGCAGCCGTTTCATAGGGAGAGGGACCAGCCGCCGGCCCGATCGGATCCGGTCACTTCACAGCCGGGATACGCAGCTTCATCCCGACGAAAATGCGGCGCGGATCCTTGAGCTTGGGATTGGCCTTCAGAATGTGAGCCTGGCGGATCTTATAGCCCTTTTTGTTATAGGCCGCGATGATTGTCCCGAGCGTGTCGCCCTCGGTGACCGTGTGCTCGAAGTATTCAGAAGGCAGCTCGACGCCATCGTCATCCGGCTTGGCGGTGGCGTCCGACGCCGGCGCAGGCTTGCGCGAGGCGCTGCCCGGGCCTTCGGAGCGCGCCTTGGGAGGCCTGGCGTCATCCACTGGGGGAAGCACCACCGGCTTGCTGGCCAGTTTGGCGATTTCCTCCAGTTTATCGTGAACCAGCTTCCCATCGGCGACGCGCTTGCGGTCCGCCTCCTGGACCTGATCCACCACCTTCTTCAATTCCTCGCGCGTCGCATTGTCCTTGCCGACCAACGCCATGTCGGCGCGCAGCTTGGAGTTTTCGCCACGCAGCTGGACGATCACGTCGCGCAGCTCGCGGATCTGACGTTGCAGCGAGTCACGGCTCTCCGTGAGGGCATTGACATCCGATTCCAGACGCTTGAGGGACTCGGCATCGACTTGGGCGCGCGCATCGAGCGACGCCAACGGAAAAGCCAGCGCGAGGGCGACGGGCGCAAAGCGAAGAAGAAAACGAGAACGCATCACGAGCGGAGGCTAGGAACCACCCGCCACACAGGCAAGGACCGGCTGAGCAGGACATCGATTTGGATCCGAGGGTCCACACCTCCCGACCTACGCGGCGAGCTGCAAACCGGCGGCGGCCTGGTCCACCCGATCCGCAACAGCAGACGCCACTTGGAGGTCGGAATAACCGGTCGCCGCGACCATCAGCCGGGTCAGGGCCTGCCGTACGAGACCCGAATTCAGCTCCAAAAAGGAGGAAAGGGTGTACGCGTCCACCGACCGATCCGACATCAGATACCGAAGATCTGGCTGGGATTCCACCCGGGCCTCCAACAACTCCACATCCAGGAACCCACGGCCCAAAGCATAGGTCCACGTCGTCAACAGGGCCCGAACCGCGAACATCGGCTGATCCGGTGAAGCCTTGAAATAGCTCAACGGAACCTCAACAGCTTGAACAGATTCCAAAGCGAGACGCATCAGGCACACCGCACCCACGCGTTCGGCAAGGTCGGTCGGAACCCCCACCAACTCCAAGTCGCCACCCCCGGCAGACTGAATTGCGTTGTCGTTCATGCCGGCAAGCTAAGTCCTACCAAGTTACGGATCCATGGCGCCTCCGTGACAATTCGGGTCCAACTTATTCCCCTGGTTTTATTGTGTTATCAACAAATCCGGATGCGTTGATTTGTTCCTTGTCAGTCCGTTTCGATGCGATACGATTCCGCCAAGTTTTATGAGTCGTCTTTCGCGCACCCCGCTCACCCGTGGATCCGACCTGATCGGCCTGTTGAATCGCCGCATTGCCATCATCGACGGTGCGATGGGCACCACCATCCGCACCTATGGCAAGACGGAGGCGGATATGCGGGGGGAACGGTTCCGCGATTCCAAGAAGGACTTGCTGAACAACGGCGACCTCTTTTCGCTGACCCAGCCCGAGATGATCGGGGACATCCACCGCCGCTTTCTGGAAGCCGGCGCCGACATCATCGAGACCAATACCTTTTCCGCCACGAGCATCGGGCAGAGCGAGTTCTTCGTGGATGATCCCCGCGAACACGGCGGCCGCAAGGATCCGGCTTTTTATCAGGGCATCATCGACAGCCGCTTCCTCAACGATTTGGCGTGGGAAATCAACGAGACCTCGGCTCGCCAGTGTCGCGAGTGGGCCGACCGAGTGGCAAATCAGGACGGTCGGCAGCGCTTTGTCGCCGGTGCGATTGGACCGCTGACGGTCTCGCTCACCAACTCCCCAGACGCCGACGACGCTGGCTTCCGTGTCGTTACCTTCGATCAGGTGAAGCACGCATATCGCAGCCAGGTGCGGGCCCTCATCGCGGGCGGCAGCGATTTCCTGCTGGTGGAAACCATCTTCGATTCGCTGAATGCCAAGGCTGCGCTGGTGGCCATCCAGGAAGTGTTCGAGGAAGACGGCATTCGGTTACCGGTATCGATCTCGGCCGCGGTTGGTCGCGGTGGTGAGACCATGATTTCCGCGCAGACGGTGGAGGCGCTGTGGACTGCAGTCA
>JANXMD010000557.1 GCA_025354845.1 Verrucomicrobiota bacterium
CACTCGAAGCCTCGCCCTCCTCCTGAAGCGGGTTCTGTAGGATTTCGCTAAAGGTCAATCCGGTCCGCCTCGACGACGGTCCCAACCGCTCTGCGGACGCTGCTTGGAAAATTGCCAGGAGCAGAAAAACCCCCAGGCATCCCGTGCGGCAAATCCGCCTGCCGATATAGGATTCCAAAATTGTCATTCGCCAAGATTGTGTCGGAGCAACTGATCCAGAGCCGCAGGATTCAACACGGTGACCTCCTGTCCCGACACGGACACCAGATTCGACTCACGGAATCGTGCCAGCGTCCGAGAAAGGGTTTCGCCGACGGTTCCTAGTTCCGCCGCGAGCACCCGTTTGGTGCCCTGGATCTCCACCGGATGTGCGGCATCGGTGTAAGGCTGCGGACACCGTTTCAACAGCCAGTGCGCCAGTCGCGTCTCGACATCCCGAAGCGTGAGATCCTCCAACTGGGCCACCAAAACCCGCAAATGACTGCTCATCGAACTGAGCATTCGCAGCGCGAGCTCGGGATGATGGCGTAGCAGACTCAGGAATCCCGTTCGTTGGATGAGCAGAACTTGCGAGGGCTCCACGGCCCTGGCGTCGGCCGGATATCCCATGTCTCCAGCGAGCGCGGCCTCCGCGAGAGATTCGCCTGGACGGAAAATATGAATGACCTGCTCCCTTCCAGCGGCCGTCACGCGATGCACGTTGATGGCGCCCTTCTGGACGACATAGAATCCAAGCGTCGGCTCGCCTTCGCGAAACAGGTAGGCGTCGCGGTCGAGCGTCTTCACCGCAGTGAGATCGGCGACACGTTGCAGATCCTCGCCGGGCAGGCCGACAAACAGCTGGCAACTGCGCAGGCTGTTGATGATCGCGGCGCGCTTCAGCAACTCCATCGATTGGGGCACGGCAAATCGGTAGCCGAAGCGACCCGGGAGGAACAGCCCGAAGCTTGGAGATTTGCACCGCCTGCCACGGTGCGCCGACTCAGAACCGGACGGTCAACTGGGTGAAGATCCAGTCGGCATCCTGGGATCCGGCTTTGGAAAAGGTGTTCACGATGTACCCGCCCCGGAAGTAATGACCGTATCCAGCCTCCCAGGTCGCCAATCGCGTCACCGCGACACCGGCAATGAGGTCGACTTCCCCTCCCAAGAACCGATCGTATCCGGGATTCACGCCATAGCCAAAACCGCTGCCCGCGGCCCCGGTATCCACACCATTCACCACCCCTCCAGCCCGTGGCGCTCCGGAAACGCTGTAGAAACGATCCTGAGTGTCCGCCAGCCAGAACAGGTGCCCCTCCGCCGCGAGCGACACTCGTGGGTGCGGCCGGCATTGGGCAATGGCCCGGACATTGTGCAGGTTCTGCCACGAGGCGAGATCCATGTAGCCGTAGAAGCGATGATTCGTTGGATACAGGTTGTCGAAGGTCCCATGCGTGCCGTCGTTGGGGTCGTGATCACCGCTCGCGAAATTATACTCCAGGGCAAATCGAGGCCTGGACGGCACCTCGTTGAACGTGTAGCCCACCAGCGCACTCAGGGCGAAGGCCCGTTGCTCATCACGTTGTCCCGGCCGGATTCCCGTGGCGGGCCGCTTCCAATTTCCAAATTGCGCCGCGCCTTCGAGAGTGGCATCGACCCCGTGCCACCCGTTGGTCGATGACTTTATCCGTCCGCCCAGCGTGAAGATGTCTCGCGCGCTCGTATTGTACGGGGCCGGCGTGGTGAACGGGGCCGACCAGGTTGCGGCTCCCGGACCGATATTTCGCGACAGCACATAAACCTCGGTAAGCACGCCGGGAATCTTCGCCGTGTCGAGATACAGACCGGAGAAGTGTTCGTAGTCGTTCGATCGATTGAATCCGTTGTCATCAGGCACCACCAGGCGCGTGGCAAACGCGTCCACCCCGAACGCATCGGTCTGCCACCGCATCTTGGCGCCATCAAACACCCGACCGATATTGTTCCAGGCGAAGGCGCCAATCAGCCGCTCATCGCCGTAGGACAATTCCTGCCGCCCTGCCTTCAGCGTGAGGGGAAACCGGTGCAGATCTCCCAGCAGGACATAGCCCTGATGCAGATCCATGGGACCGTCGGATTCCGGACTCGATCCCGTGGCGACGTTGGGGGCGGATCCACGACGATCCCCGGTCACGCTGCTGCTGCGCCCCTCGACGCGCGCCGACCACCACCGCTCGGTGTAGCCAACGCGCACCAGCAGCTTGTCGGCGACGAAGGCGTTGTCGTTCGCCACCGGCACCACGGTGGCCGACGAAGCCGGCACCCGCAGACTTCGAGGTGCGAAATCATTGTTCGCGGGCGACGCGAGGTTGTTCTCGCGCACCTCATAGCGAACCCGCAACGAGCCACCCAGATCCCAGTGCGAGCTCGACGGATCCCACGCGTGCAACTCCTGATTCAGAAAACCCGCGGAGGGGACCGGTGCGGGCGGCGGGGTGTATTGAGCACGCACCCCGGGGGCGAAATGCAGGGCGGCAAGACTCAGGACGGCACCAGCGAGCGATTTTGAGTTCATGGGATTGGGAATTCTTCGGAATCAGAGTTTGGAAAGGACCCGATCAGGGGCGCCAAAAGGTGACCACCCAGTCGGTGCCGTGGCCGCGTTCGACACGGGAAAGAAATCCCTCGCTCATCAGAAGCTCGATCAAGGGCGACGGGAGAAACGGGGCCACGACGACCAGGCCAAGGCCGGTCGGAATCGCCCGGGCTGCATCCAGCACGATGGGGAAGGGCTCCACGCCATCCTGAAGCAGTCGACGCAGGTCGAGATGCCGATGGATTTCAGGTGGACGCATGGTGAGATTTGGGTTCCGTGTCGGCATTCGTGGACGCGAACCCTGCCGGGACAAACGGTTGCCCACGTCGTGCTGCCATTTCCTGACCCACCTCGGCAAGGCTGGTTGCCTCAAGCAGTCGCTCCGCCGCGGGAAATACCTCCTGATCCTCAATGCCGATGTGAACCGTGTAGAGCGCCACAAGATGATCGACATGTCGCGAAAGGGCTCGGATATCAGCCTCGGATAAGACCCCCTCGGCGAGCCATCGAGTCCCGAGGCGCTCCACCGCGAGATGATGCGGGCCCGCTTCGACATGCTCGCGCTCGAGAGCCACCATTCGCGCCATGATCTCCTGGGCGACCGGCAAGTTGAGGGCGCGCAGGCGCGGGAACAGCGACTCCTCTTCGTCGGCAGTGTGGCGTGGCGCCGCTTCACGAAAATAGCGCAACGCCGCCTCCAGCGCCTCGCGCTGGCGTCGGTCCAGAAGGCCCCCGCGCCCCTCGGCGGCGACGCGTGCCAGCAACCCTAGGAATCGCTCTACGCGGCGGTGACAATCGGAGAGAAGAGCCAGAGGTTGTTGAAAGCTCGGCGAGGGCGGTTCGCCAATCTGCAGGTTCATCCTCGAATCGAACCACGCACCCGCCACGTCCGAATTGACCTGGGTCAAGACTTCGAAGAATCGCTACCGTCGATTCCATTGACCTGGGTCAAGGCCATCCGGTGCAACCCACGGCATCGTGACGCCGCATGACACCAACACCCCCACCGGTTCTCATCCACTCCAAGGTCCCGTTTCGACCGCATCGCAACCTGCTGGTTGCACTCCTCTCCGGCGCGACGTTGCTGGCAACCCACTTCCAACTGCGCGCTCAGACCGCCCCGGCCGCACCCGCCTCACCCCTTCGCACCGTGGATTCCACAATCCAAGGCAGCGAGATTGCCGTGCTCACCTCCGCGCCCGAGGTCCCGCCGCCCATCCGACGGCGTCACGCAACCAAGGTGGTCGTCAACCTGGAGGTCAAGGAGGTCGTGAAAAGGATTGCCGACGGCACGGAGTACCTTTTCTGGACGTTTGGTGGCGACGTCCCGGGAAAGTTTATCCGAGTGCGCGAAGGAGATCAGGTTGAGTTCCACCTGATGAACCACCCGACCAGCAAGATGCCGCACAACATCGACCTGCACGCGGTTACCGGCCCGGGCGGCGGCGCCGCGAGTTCGTTCACCGCGCCGGGTCACGCTTCGCAATTCTCGTTCAAGGCACTGAACCCCGGTCTCTACGTATACCACTGCGCCACCGCGCCTGTCGGCATGCACGTCGCGAACGGCATGTACGGTTTGATCCTGGTCGAACCCAAGGAGGGATTGCCCCCGGTCGATCGCGAGTTCTACGTCATGCAGGGCGACTTCTATACCGTCGGTAAGTTTGGTGACGAGGGGTTGCAAGCCTTCGACTCCAACAAGGCCCTCGACGAGCGACCGACCTACGTGGTGTTCAACGGATCGGTCGGCTCCCTGGTGGGCGATAGGGCCCTGAAGGCAAAGGTCGGCGAAACCGTTCGCATCTATTTCGGCAACGGCGGCCCCAATCTCTCGTCATCCTTCCACGTGATCGGCGAAATCTTCGACACCGTGTTTCAGGAAGGGGGCATCCTCCCGTCTCAGAAAAACGTGCAGACCACCATGGTGCCCTCCGGGGGATCCGTATTCGTCGATTTCAAATTGGATGTCCCTGGAACCTTCATCCTGGTGGACCACGCGCTCTTCCGGGCCTTCGGCAAGGGCGCGCTGGGCATGCTGAAGGTCGAGGGAAAGAACGATCTCGCCCTGTATTCGGGCAAGGAAGTGGACGCCGTGTACCTCGGACAGCAGGCCGACGCCGGTTCCGCGGCGGAGAAAAAGGTCGAATCGCTGAAGAGCCAAATGCAGGCCGCCATTCGGTCCGATCCGAAGATCGCCAGCCTCTCCAAAGAAATTCAGATGGAGAAGGGTAAGCAGGTCTATATGCAAACGTGCTTCGTCTGCCACCAGGTCGGCGGCGAAGGATTCCCCGGCCAGATTCCCCCGCTGGGAAAATCAGACTTCTTGATGGCCGATGTCGACCGGTCCATTGGGATCGTCCTCCAGGGCAAGTCCGGCGAACTCGTGGTGAACGGGAAGAAATTCAACGGCACGATGATTCCCCACAATCATCTGCCGGATGACCAGATCGCCAACGTGCTGACCTATGTTCGCAACAGCTTTGGCAACACCGGAGCGGCGGTTAGCCCTGAGCAGGTTCGGCTCATCCGCAGCACTGCACCGGCCGCGAAGGCCGAGACATTCGAGTGATTCCTAGTCCGTAACCCTCATGACTGTATTCGCCCACGCCCGCTCCGTTCGTCTGGTGCTGCACGCCTGCCTCCTCATGGCGGTCGTCCTCTCGGAGCGGGCGTGCGGCGGTTCCACAGCGGGGATGTCCCTGTTACCCGCTGGGAATTATCGCCCTCTCTTCCGCGCCACCAACGATCCGGAAACCCAAACTGTCGCCTCCTTCTGGCTCGATCGGACGCCGGTGACCCGAGGACAGTTCCTCGACTTCGTCAAGGCGTGTCCCAAGTGGCGACGGAGTCGCGTCATCCGCCTGTTTGCCGACACCTCGTACCTGTCCGACTGGAAAGCCGATTTGGATCCAGGCATCGACAAGGATCCCCAAGTGCTCAGCCGTCCAGCGGTGCAGGTGTCGTGGTTTGCCGCGCGGGCCTACGCGGAATGGAGAGGGTGCCGCCTGCCCACCACACCCGAATGGGAGCGTGCCGCCGCCGAGGGATTCCTCTTGGCTGAAGGATTGAAGGAGCCCGAATTCCGCACCGCGCTCGCCCGCTGGTACGGATCCGCGGCGCCGGAGGTGCTCCCACTCGTTGGCTCCGGACGCGCCACGCTGCACGGCATCCACGACCTCCACGGTCTCATCTGGGAATGGACCGAGGATTTCAATTCATCCCTCGTGACCGGCGATTCCCGCGAGGACACCGGACTCGAACGCCAGCTTTTCTGCGGCGCCGGATCGGTGGGAGCCCGCGAGCGCTCCGACTTCCCGGCGTTCATGCGTGCCGGATTCCGCAGCAGTCTCAGGTCGCCCTACACCCTTTCCAATCTCGGCTTCCGTTGCGCCCTCTCCGCCAAACCATGACCCCCCTGCCCTTTCTCGCACTTGCTTGGATCACCCTCCTGCTCGTTTCCGGCTGTCGCTCGAAGCCTGAAGTCGTCACCGAGGTCGCTCCCTGCTGTCGCAAACTCCTGACCAACACCCCGGCATCTGATCGCTCGCTCTTCCAGCTGGATTCGGAGTGGACTTCGGATCTCGGAAAAACCATCCGACTCGGCACGCTTCGCGGGCACCCGCAGGTGGTGGCCCTGTTCTTCAGTCACTGCGAATTCGCCTGTCCATTGCTGGTGGCTCGGATGAAGGCCATCGAGGCTGCATTGCCCCCAAGCGGGCGCAAGGATGCGGAGTTCCTGCTGATCTCCATCGATCCGGACCGCGACACACCGGCTGCACTCCACGCGTATCGCGCGCGCCAAGGACTTTCATTGCGACGCTGGACGCTGCTGACTGGAGGATCTGGATCGGTGCGGGAACTCGCCGCACTGCTCGGAGTCCAATACCAGCGCGACGCGCGCGGCCAGTATGCGCACTCCAATCTGCTCACCGTGTTGAACGCCGAGGGGGAGGTGGTTCACCAATCTTCCGGATTGCGAGCGGAAGTGGACGACCTCGTCGCCGCGGTTGTCAGGCTGTCTCCGCCCGCCCACTGAGTCGCCGCGGTGGCAGGCCGCACGGAAACGTGAAGTTCCGCTTGCCTCCGGACGCGGCTTGCCCAACCTCCGCGCGCCCTGTTTATGAACTACAAGATCGCTCATCGCGCAGCCTCGTTGTCCCCGTCTCTCACCCTGGCCATTGATTCCAAGG